>NZ_SDFT01000057.1:0-22301 GCF_004916815.1 Pantoea sp. R102 | reverse complement strand
GGGCAGGGCGATCTGCTGGCCGAGCGCGCGCAGGATACCGGCGGTCATGCCCCAGATAAAATAATCTTCATACCATGACAGCCACACCTGGTGCTGGCGATGACCGCGGCGCAGCGTCAGTCCGCTGTAGCGCCCCAGCCGCAGCGCCTCTGCGAGCGGCATGGAAAAGGCGCTTTCAACTTCATCCGGGTTGAGCTGCAGCGGCAGGTGCGGCGGGATGATACCGACCACGGGCGTGACGGCGAAACCGGTACTGCTGGTGACCGGCGGTAGCACGCCGACCACCCGCACCTGCTGCGGTGCGATGCCCACTTCTTCCTGCGCTTCACGCAGCGCGGTGGCGATCAGCGAATCGTCAGTGGCATCCATCATGCCGCCGGGGAACGCCACCTGCCCGGCATGTTTGCGCAGCAGCGCGGAGCGGCGTGTCAGCAGCAGTTCGGGCTGGTCGCCATCAATCACCGGTACCAGCACCGCGGCACGGCGTCCGCTGATCACGCTGTGCGCGGTCGCCAGCGGCGGCTGCAGCACAAAGCGACTGAGAAACTGCGCCAGCGTCAGCTCCATATCACGCCTCATCACGCAGACAGGGCAGAATACGGTTGAGCTTGTGCAGCGTCTCCTGATATTCCGCCTCAGCATCGCTGTCAGCCACCAGGCCGCCGCCCGCCGCGCAGTACAGCTGCTGGTTTTCGGCAATCAGCGTGCGGATGGTAATGCTGCTGTCCATACGCCCGCACAGGCTGATGTAGCCGATACTGCCACACCACGCATTGCGCCGCTGCGGTTCGAGTTCCTCGATGATCTCCATGGCGCGGATCTTGGGCGCGCCGGTAATGGAGCCGCCGGGGAAACAGGCGCGCAGCAAATCGGTAGCGGAGAGCGCGTCTGGCAGTCTGGCCCGCACCGTGCTCACCAGGTGATGCACCGCCGGGAACGGCTCCACCACAAACAGCTCCGGCACGCTGACGCTGCCCGGCTCGGCGACGCGGCCAATATCATTACGCAGCAGGTCGACAATCATCAGGTTTTCCGCCCGATCTTTTTCGGCGCTGGCCAGTTTCTCCGCCTGCAATCGATCGGCCTGCGGATCGGCCAGGCGCGGCAGCGTGCCTTTAATCGGGCGGGTTTCAATCTGCTGTTGCTGCAGCGAGAGAAAACGCTCGGGCGACAGACTCAGCACGGCACTGTGCGGCAGACGAAGGAAGGCGCTGAACGGCGCGCGGTTGGCGCGGTTGAGACGTAAAAACGCCTGCCACTCATCGCCGCGATAGCTGGCCTGAAAACGCTGCGCCAGATTAACCTGGTAGCAGTCGCCCGCCTGAATGTAGGCCTGCACTGCCTGGAAACGCGCGGCGTACTGCGCATAGCTCATATTGGCCTGCCAGTCGCTGGTCAGGGCAAAGGGTTTGGGCTGCGGCACCGCCAGCGCCTGTAGCCACTGCCAGCGCTGCTCCGCGTCGTGCTGGGCAATCAGCGTCAGCGTCTGGCGATGATGATCGGCAATCAGCGCCCAGTCATAAATGCCGACCGCCATATCCGGCGTGTGTAAATCCTGCTGCGCCCGCTGCGGCAGCGTTTCGAAACGGCGACCGAGGTCATAACCAAACAGACCCAGCGCGCCGCCCTGAAACGGCAGATTTGCATCAAACGCCGGCCGGATGCCCAGCGCGTCCAGCTGTTGCTGCACCAGCTGCAGCGGATCGGCGTTAGAGTGGCTGATGCCGGTGCCGTCGTCGATGGCGGTACTGTCACCGCGCGTCGTCAGGGTCACCCGCGGGTCGGCGGTGAGGATATCGAAACGGTTATCCGCGTGCTCGGCGTGACCTGAGGTCAGCAGCATCGCCCACGGACGGTGCGCCAGCGTGGAAAAACGGTGTAAAAGTGTATCGGGCGTATACTGTAGCGAGAGGGTTTTCACGTTCGTTTGGCTAAATCAGTTCAGCAGGCAGGCGCGTAGCCTGGCATATTTTTTTGCTGCTGGCACCTGTTTGTTCAGCGTGGAATAATGCGTCCCCCCATTACAGGAGTGCATCATGTTTTCAGGTCTTCCGGCTTTATCGCACGAACAACAGCAGCAGGCAGTGGAACGTATTCAGGAACTGATGGCCGGCGGCATGTCCAGCGGGCAGGCGATTGCGCAGGTGGCGCAGGAAATTCGCCAGAGCCATCAGGGCGAAGCGATTCGGGCGCGCTTCGAAGAGGACGAAGACGACGAATAGCGCCCGGCGAGCGTTATAGCGCGGCGATGATTTTGATTTCCACTTTATAGCGCGGATTCATCAGGCCGGCCTGCACCGTGCAGCGTACCGGCGCATTACCCGGCGAGACCCACGCATCCCAGGCGCGGTTCATCGCGGCAAAGTCCTCTTTGTCTACCAGGAAAATGGTGGCGTCGAGAATTTTGCTTTTATCCGAACCCACGCGCGTCAGGATGCGGTCAATCACCGCCAGCGCGTTGGCGGTCTGCGCTTCCGCATCGTCATCCAGATTCTCCGGCACGCTGGTGTAATACACGGTCTGGTCATGTACAACCGCTTCGGACATGCGGTGCTCGGCATCAATACGCGTAATGGTCATACTGTTCTCCTTTATTTTTGCTGCGTTAGCCTGCCATATCCCATGGCCGGCTGTCATCTGTTGTGGTCGCCTGCGGTGAATCCTGACATAATTACAGTAGTTTTAAGAGCAATCGGTGAGGATGTGTGGCAGACGATTTTGCAGCGGATGGCGCGTTAGCGCAGGCGATTCCCGGCTTTAAGCCGCGCGCGGCACAGCGCGAAATGGCGCAGGCAGTGAGCGAAGCGGTGCAGCAGGCGGGCGAGCTGGTGGTCGAGGCCGGCACCGGCACCGGTAAAACTTATGCTTATCTGGCACCGGCGTTGCGGGCGAAGAAAAAAGTCATCGTGTCGACCGGTTCCAAAGCGTTGCAGGATCAGCTCTACAACCGCGATCTGCCGACCATTGCCCGCGCCCTGGCGTTCAGCGGCAAAACTGCGCTGCTGAAAGGGCGCTCCAACTATCTGTGCCTGGAACGGCTGGAGCAGCAAAATCAGACCGGCGGCGATCTCAGCGTGCAGGCGCTCGGCGATCTGATTAACGTGCGCAGCTGGTCTTCGGAGACCGTCGATGGCGACGTCAGCAGCTGCGCCGGCGTCGCGGAAGACAGCCCGATCTGGCCTTACGTTACCAGCACCAACGATAACTGCCTCGGCAGCGATTGCCCGCTGTATAAAGATTGCTTCGTGGTGAAGGCGCGCAAAAAAGCGATGGATGCGGATGTGGTGGTGGTGAACCATCACCTGTTTCTCGCTGACCTGGTGGTCAAAGAGGGGGGATTTGGCGAGCTGATCCCGGAAGCCGACGTGATGATCTTCGATGAAGCGCACCAGCTGCCGGATATAGCCAGCCAGTATTTTGGCCAGCAGCTGTCGAGCCGGCAACTGCAGGATCTCGCCAAAGACATTATCCTTGCCTACCGCACCGAGGTGCGCGATGTGCAGCAGCTGCAGAAATCCGCCGACCGGCTGGCGCAGTGCGCACAGGATTTCCGCCTGACGCTGGGCGAGCCCGGTTTTCGCGGCAATCTGCGTGACCTGCTGAGCGACAACAACATCATGCGCATGTTTACGCTGCTGGATGATGCGCTCGAGCTGTGTTACGACGTGATTAAGCTGTCGCTGGGCCGTTCCGCGCTGCTGGACGCTGCCTTCGAGCGTGCCGCGCTGTATCGCACCCGGCTCAAGCGTTTACGTGCGATTGATGAACCGGGCTTTAGCTACTGGTACGAATGCAGCAGCCGGCACTTTACGCTGGCGCTGACGCCGCTGTCGGTTGCGGAGCGC
This sequence comes from Pantoea sp. R102, assembly GCF_004916815.1. Classification (NCBI taxonomy): domain Bacteria; kingdom Pseudomonadati; phylum Pseudomonadota; class Gammaproteobacteria; order Enterobacterales; family Erwiniaceae; genus Pantoea; species Pantoea sp. R102. The sequence continues at coordinate 18,456 of NZ_SDFT01000057.1, read as the reverse complement.
TTCCGCGAAGTGATGGACGGACGCAAAGCGGCGTGGGTGTTTACCTCGGCGACGCTGGCGGTCAACGAACAGATGAGCCACTTCGCCAGCCGGCTCGGCGTGGATAATGCCCGCACCCTGATCCTCGAAAGTCCGTTTGATTATGCGCAGCAGGCCTTGCTGTGCGTGCCGCGCAACATGCCGGAACCCAACTATCCTGGCGGTGCGCGTCAGCTGGCACGCATGATGAAACCGCTGATTGAAGCCAACAAAGGGCGCTGCTTCTTCCTGTGCACCTCGCACAAAATGATGCGTGAGCTGGCGGCGGAGTTCCGCGCCTCCATGACCTTACCAGTGCTGTTGCAGGGCGAAACCAGCAAAGGGCAGCTGCTCAAACAGTTTCTTGATGCCGGCAACGCACTGCTGGTGGCCACCAGCAGCTTCTGGGAAGGCGTTGACGTGCGCGGTGATGCGCTGTCGCTGGTGATCATCGACAAGCTGCCGTTTACCTCGCCGGAAGATCCGCTGCTGAAGGCGCGCATGGAGGATTGCCGTCTGCACGGCGGCGATCCGTTCAACGATGTGCAGCTGCCGGACGCGGTGATCACCCTCAAGCAGGGCGTGGGCCGTCTGATTCGCGATACCGACGATCGCGGCGTGCTGGTGATTTGTGACCAGCGGCTGGTGTCGCGTCCGTATGGCGGTCTGTTCCTTAATAGCCTGCCGCCGACACCGCGCACCCGCGATTTACAGCGTGCGATTGACTTTGTGCGTCCGCCAGAGCAGCACTAATTTGTGCCAGGCTGTGGTAAGATGCGCGCCATTTTGATTCTCTGAGGTTGTTATGTCCGCCCGAATTTTAGCCCTGGACACCGCGACAGAAGCCTGTTCTGCCGCGCTGCTGAATCAGCAGCAGATCGATGCCCGCTTCGAAATCGCGCCCCGCGATCATACTCAACGTATTCTGCCGCTGGTGCAGGAATTGCTGCAGGCGCAGTCGCTGGCGCTGAGCGCGCTGGACGCACTGGCGTTTGGCCGCGGGCCCGGCAGTTTTACCGGCGTGCGCATCGGCATTGGCATCGCGCAGGGCCTGGCGCTGGGCGCAAATCTGCCGATGATTGGCGTATCCTCGCTGGCAACCATGGCGCAGGGCGCCTGGCGTTTGACCGGGGCAACGCGCGTGCTGGCGGCGATTGATGCGCGCATGGGTGAAGTCTACTGGGCAGAGTATCAGCGTGATGAGCAGGGCGAGTGGCAGGGCGCTGAGAGCGAAGCCGTACTCAAGCCGGAAGCGGCACAGGCGCGCATCGCGCAGCTGAGCGGCGAGTGGGCCACTGTCGGCACCGGCTGGCAGGCATATCCGCAGCTGCTGGCTGGCACGACCGGGGCACAACTGCTGACCACCACGGTCACGCTGCCTGCCGCAGAAGATATGCTGCCGCTGGCGCTCAGCGCCTGGCAGCGCGACGATAGCGTGGCGGTGGAAAATGCTGAGCCGGTTTATCTACGCAATGAAGTGGCATGGAAAAAATTGCCGGGGCGCTAGGCGCCTACGCAACTTATTTTTGCACCTTCAGTCTAACGGAGAAATAACAGGAGAAGTGCTATGCCAATTAGTCGTAAAGGGATGTCTGGCGCTCTGTTAGCCTGTGCGCTGTTGCTCAGCGGCTGCGTGTCAGTGCCGGATGCCATTAAAGGGAGTTCTCAGCTTCCACAGCAGGATTTATTACGCGTGATGAATGCGCCGCAGCTGTATGTCGGCCAGGAGTCGCGCTTCGGCGGCAAAGTCGTGAAGGTAACTAACCTCAACGGCCTGACCCGGCTGGAAATTGCCACTCAGCCGCTGGATGACAGCGCGCGACCGCGCCTCGGTGCTGCCTCCATTGGCCGCATTTATGCGGACATTCATGGCTTTGTTGATCCGATCGACGTCAATAATCAGTACGTCACGGTGCTGGGCAACATCAAAGGCACCGAGAAAGGGGAAATTGGCAAAGCCAGTTACAACTTTGTGGTGATTGATGTGCGCGGTTATCAGCGCTGGCATCTGACTCAGCAGGTGATGACGCCGCCGCAGCCGATCGATCCGTGGATTTGGTACGGGCCGACGCGTCGCCATCCCGGCTATTGGGGTCCTAACCCCTACTGGGGCATGAACACCGGCGGTCCGGCGCAGGTTGAGACCATTCTTACCGAATAGCGCTAAACAGGTTTTTTTACGGCCCGGTCGTGGTGCTCGCGAACGGGCCTTTTTATTGGGCGCGCAACCGATGCGCGAAATTTAGTGATGCGCCTCGCAACCTGAAAATGCCGGAACAGGCAAACTGGTACAATCAGTTAAAATATTGTTAACAACACTGATTGCAGAGGCAGCGATGGCTACGCAACAAGAATATCGGGGTGAATCTTTGAACAAGGTTTGGCTGAAACGCTATCCGCCAGATGTACCAGCGGAAATTAACGCAGACCGTTATCCCTCTTTGGTCGATCTTTTCGAACACGCAGCGCAACGTTATGCCGATCAGGTGGCTTTCATTAATATGGGCCAGCCAATGACTTACCGCCAGCTGGAGCAGCAGAGCCGCGCTTTTGCGGCTTGGCTGCAACAGGGATTAGGCTTGCAGCAGGGCGATCGCGTCGCGTTGATGATGCCGAATCTTCTGCAGTATCCGGTGGCGCTGTTTGGCGTCCTGCGTGCCGGTATGGTGGTGGTGAATGTTAACCCGTTGTACACGCCGCGCGAGCTGAAGCACCAGCTTAATGACAGCGGTGCCAGTGCGATTGTCATTGTCTCCAACTTCGCCCATACGCTGGAAAAAGTGGTCGCGGAAACCCCGGTTAAGCACGTGATGCTGACGCGCATGGGCGATCAGCTGGCGCCGGTGAAAGCTACGCTGGTCAATTTCGTCGTAAAATACGTGAAAAAGCTGGTACCGAAATACCATCTGCCAGGGGCGGTACCGTTCCGTCATGCGCTGCAGCAGGGCGAGCAGATGAGCTATCATCGTCCTGTGATCAATAATCAGGATCTGGCATTTCTGCAGTACACCGGTGGCACCACCGGCGTGGCGAAAGGTGCCATGCTGACCCACGGCAACATGCAGGCTAATCTGGAGCAGACCAAAGCCACTTACGGTAAACTGCTGCGCGCCGGTCAGGAGCAGGTGGTGACCGCGCTGCCGCTTTATCACATCTTTGCCCTGACGGTGAACTGTCTGCTGTTCCTCGACCTGGGCGGCACCAACCTGCTGATTACCAACCCGCGCGATATTCCCGGCTTCGTTAAAGAGCTGAGCAAATTTCCCTTTACCGCCATCACCGGTGTTAATACGTTGTTCAACGCCCTGCTGAACGATGCCAATTTTAACCAGCTGGATTTCTCCACGCTGCGTCTGTCTGCCGGCGGCGGTATGGCGGTGCAGAAAGCGGTGGCCGAGCGCTGGGAGAAACTCACCGGACACTATCTGCTGGAGGGCTACGGACTCACCGAATGCTCACCGCTGGTGTCGGTTAATCCGTATGATATTACCTGCCACACCGGCAGCATCGGTTTGCCGGTTCCGTCCACCGACGTGCGTATTGTCGATGATGAAGATCGCGACGTACCGCCGGGCGAACCGGGCGAACTGTGCATTCGCGGGCCGCAGGTCATGATTGGCTACTGGCAGCGACCGGATGCCAGCGAGGAAGTGCTGAAAAATGGCTGGCTGCACACCGGTGATATTGTTACCGTGGACGCTGAAGGTTTTATCCGCATCGTCGATCGTAAAAAAGACATGATTCTGGTGTCCGGCTTTAACGTGTATCCTAACGAAATCGAAGATGTGCTGATGCAGCACGCCAAGGTGCGCGAAGCGGCGGCGATTGGCGTGCCGAGCGATCTCTCCGGCGAAGCGGTGAAAGTGTGCATCGTGAAAAAAGATCCATCGCTGACGAAAGAGGAAGTGCTGGATCATTGTCGCCGTCAGCTCACCGGCTATAAAGTGCCGAAGATTATCGAGTTTCGTGATGAGCTGCCGAAGACCAACGTCGGTAAAATTTTACGTCGCGAATTGCGCGACGAGGCGAAGCGTGAAGCGTAGTACTGGCTTCCGCTGAATGCTCAGGTTAACGCCGGCACCGTCCGGCGTTTTTATTGCTTTTAACATGGAGCGCTGTGCGAGGTTTGCCGCAGCGAGAAAGACAACGTGAATTACACCCTGATCGACCATAATGACCAGCTGGCCGCCGTATGCCAGCAGGCCCGTCAGCATCGCGCCGTGGCGCTGGATACCGAATTCGTGCGCACCCGCACGTACTATCCGCAGCTTGGCCTGATCCAGCTCTTCGATGGCGAGCAACTGGTTCTGATCGATCCGTTAACCATCAGCGACTGGGCACCGTTTATTGCGCTGCTGCAGGATCGTCAGCTGACCAAGTTCCTGCACGCCGGCGGGGAAGACCTCGAAGTCTTCCTGCATCGTTTCGGCTGTCTGCCGGAGCCGATGATCGATACGCAGATTCTGGCCGCTTTCGCCGGGCAGCCGCTGTCGTGGGGCTTTGCCGCGATGGTCAATCATTTCAACCAGATTGAGCTGGATAAGAGCGAAGCGCGCACCGACTGGCTGGCGCGTCCGCTTACCGAGCGGCAGTGCCAGTACGCTGCAGCCGATGTGGCTTATCTGCTGCCGATCGCCCATCAGCTGGTGGCGCAAACCGAAGCGGCAGGCAACATGGCGGCGGCGCTGAGTGAGTGCGCTACGCTGTGTCAGCGCCGTCTTGACGTGCTGCAGCCGGAAGAGGCGTGGCGCGATATCACCAATGCGTGGCAGCTGCGTCCGCGCCAGCTGGCGGTGCTGCAGCGTCTGGCCGCGTGGCGTCTCAACCTCGCCCGGCAGAAAGACATGGCGGTGAATTTTGTGGTGCGCGAAGAGAACCTGTGGAAAGTCGCGCGCTTTATGCCCGGCAGCCTTGGCGAGCTGGATCATCTCGGCCTGAACGGTCACGAAATCCGCTTCCACGGTAAGGCGCTGGTGGCGATGGTGGCAGAGGCGCAGGCGCTGGATGAGGCCGCATTACCGCCGCCGTTGCCTAATCTGATTGACCACGCGCACTACAAGCAGGCGTTTAAAGCGATTAAAGCGCTGGTACAGCAGGTGAGTGAGCAGACCGGTTACAGTCAGGAGCTGTTAGCATCACGGCGCCAGATTAACCAGGTGCTGAGTGTGCACTGGGGACTGAAAAGCGCCACGCGTCCGCCGGAACTGCTGGCAGGCTGGCGGGGTGAGGTGTTGAAAGCCGGTATCGACGAGATTTTACACACGCTGTAAGCGGAACGTTTTCCCCTGCGCAACCACGCAGGGGAAAATCAGGAACCCGCTACAATCATTTAGGAACGTCTTCCGTCTCCGGCAGCGTCACGTTGAGCTCGAGGATTGAGATGTCATCCCCTTTCTGATCCAGCTGCACCGTGACCATGTCCGGGTCAATTTTCACGTATTTACAGATCACTTCCAGGATATCGCGCTTCAGCTGCGGCAGATAGTGGGGCTCACTGTCGCCCCTTCTGCGTTCGGCCACGATAATCTGCAGCCTTTCCTTGGCTATGTTGGCTGTGTTCTTCTTACGGGATAAAAAGAAATCAAGTAATGCCATTGGTTATCCCCCGAACAGGCGTTTCAGGAAACCCTTCTTCTCTTCTTCGATAAAGCGGAAGGGGCGTTCTTCGCCAAGCAGGCGATCTACGGTATCAGCGTAAGCTTTACCGGCGTCAGAGTTTGCATCGAGGATCACGGGCTCACCCTGGTTAGACGCGCGCAGCACCGACTGATCTTCCGGAATCACACCGACCAGAGGAATGCGCAGGATTTCCAGCACGTCTTCCATGCTCAGCATGTCGCCACGCGTTACGCGTCCCGGGTTATAGCGGGTCAGTAACAGGTGCTCTTTTACCGGCTCTTCGCTGTTTTCAGCGCGGCGCGATTTCGACGAGATGATGCCGAGAATACGGTCTGAGTCACGCACGGAAGAGACTTCCGGGTTGGTGGTAATGATCGCTTCATCCGCGAAGTACAGCGCCATCAGCGCACCGGTTTCAATACCGGCCGGCGAGTCGCAGACGATAAAATCGAACTCCATTGCCGCCAGGTCGTTCAGCACTTTTTCCACGCCTTCGCGGGTCAGGGCATCTTTATCACGGGTTTGTGAGGCGGGCAGAATATAAAGCTGCTCGGTGCGCTTGTCGCGAATCAGTGCCTGATTCAGCGTCGCATCGCCCTGAATAACGTTGACAAAGTCATACACCACGCGGCGTTCACAGCCCATGATCAGGTCGAGGTTACGCAGACCGATATCGAAATCGATCACCACGGTTTTTTTGCCTTTCTGCGCTAACCCTGTGGCGATGGCCGCGCTTGACGTGGTCTTGCCAACGCCCCCTTTACCCGATGTAACTACAATGATGCGTGCCATAAATGTTGATTTCCTTAACGAAAGAAAAGGGGCCTAATTAAGTGTCTGGATTGTGAGCGCGCCCTCTTTAAGGCACAGGCGCGCAGCTTTACCAAAGAATTCCGCCGGGATCTGGTCCATGATCCAGTATTCGCCGGCAATGGAGACCAACTCTGCTGACAGGTTGGTGCAAAAAATCTGGCAGTCGCGATCGCCGCTGGCACCGGCCAGGGCGCGGCCGCGCATCATGCCGTAAATATGAATGTTGCCGTCTGCCACCAGTTCGGCACCGGCGCTGACGCTGCTGGTGACGATCAAATCGGCGTTGCGCGCATAAATCTGCTGACCGGAACGCACTGGCGTATTGATGATCCGCGTTTTGCTGGCCGGTTCGCTGACCGGCGGCGCGACCGCTTCCGGCTCCGGCGCGGGCGCATCAGCGCGTTTGCGGTTCTCTTTACCCTCTGACAGCACCGGCAGGCCAGCGCGGGCAATCATCTTTTTCAGGGCTTCATCTTTACAGCCGCTCACGCCCACAATGCGTAAGCCGGTGGCGCTGACGGCCTGCTGCATCTGCTTCCAGTTGATGTCACCGTTCAGGGCTGACACGTTCAGCACCACCGGCGCGTTGTGCAGAAAAGCCGGGGCCTGGTCGATTTTGTCCTGCAGCGCCTGACGAATCACCTCGGGTTGCGAATGGTGCAGATGAACAACTGACAGGGTAAAACTGCTGCCCTTGAATTCGATTGGCGATTGCGACATCTGTCCTGACTCAGTCCTGTTTTACGACCCTGAAGTAAACGCCGATAAAATCGTCATTAACACCCGCGGGTCAATATTCGAAGTTCTGCAAGCATGTTATAGTTACTGCTATATTCAGGCAAGTGACGCCCTTAGTTAATTCGAGTAAAAAATATGTTTTGTGTGATCTATAGAAGCCCGCAACGTGACCAGACTTATCTGTATGTAGAAAAAAAAGACGATTTTTCGCGCGTCCCGGAAGAACTGCTGCGCGGCTTTGGCAAACCGCAGCTGGCGATGGTGCTGTCCCTCGACCAGCGCGACAGGCTGGCCAACGCTGACATCAATAAAGTGAAGCAGGGTTTAAGCGAACAAGGTTATTATTTGCAGATCCCACCACCGGTTGAAAGTCTGCTCAACATTCATCTTGAACAGGGTAAAAAAGTTTAATTCAGATTCATCTGTAAAAATATATCCTGTAAATATAATCAGTGCTTCGGCATTAATTTAATTGCTCACCTTAACCCATTATTGTGGGCAATAATCGTTGTCTTAAGCGGCGGACCTGATGAACAGGGGAACGGCTTTTGCCGCTTTCCGTCACGTGCGCCGCGATAAACCCGCTAATATAGTGCTCAGCAGCCTGCCACGTTCCGGCGGCTGATGAGACATCTTCGCCAGCGCGGCTGGCACCTAACACAACTCAAGCAGGGGATTAGCATGTATCAGCATCGTAACTGGCAGGGCGCGCTGTTGGATTATCCGGTCAGCAAAGTGGTGTGCGTCGGCAGCAACTATGCAAAGCATATTAAAGAGATGGGCAGCGCCACCCCGAGTGAGCCGGTGGTGTTTATCAAACCGGAAACCGCGGTGTGCGATTTGCGGCAGCCACTGTCGATCCCGGCCAGCTTTGGTGAGGTGCATCATGAAGTGGAGCTGGCGGTGCTGATTGGTGCCACCCTGAAGCAGGCCAGTGAAGAGCACGTGGCGAAAGCGATTGCCGGTTATGGCGTCGCGCTGGATTTAACGCTGCGCGATCTGCAGGCCGGGTTTAAGAAAGCCGGTCAGCCATGGGAGCGCGCCAAGAGTTTCGATAACTCCTGTCCGCTGTCCGGGTTTATCCCGGCGGCTGAATTCAGCGTCGATCCGCAGGATGCCGAACTCAAACTGGTCATTAACGGCGAGGTGCGCCAGCACGGCACTACGGCAGATATGATCCACAAAATTCTGCCGCTGATTGCTTACATGAGCCAGTACTTTACGCTGCGCGCCGGTGACGTGGTGCTGACCGGTACGCCTGAAGGCGTGGGCCCGCTGCGCTCCGGCGATAAGCTGGAAGTGTCGCTGGCCGGTCACGGTATCAGCACCCGCGTACTGTAATACTTGCATCACCGCACCTGAAGCTTTATAAGGTGCGGTCTTGTTGCTCAACCCGGACCGCTATCATGACCGACCAACCTTTCTGGCAGACCAAACGCCTGGACCAAATGAACGACGCAGAGTGGGAATCGCTGTGCGACGGCTGTGGACAGTGCTGTCTGAATAAGTTGCAGGATGCGGATACCGATGAGATTTACTTCACCAACGTCGCCTGCAATCAGCTCAACATCAAAACCTGTCAGTGCCGCAATTATGAGCGTCGCTTCGAGTACGAAGAAGATTGCATCAAGCTGACGCGCGAGAATCTCACGACCTTTAACTGGCTGCCGCGCACCTGCGCTTACCGGCTGTTAGGGGAGGGCAAAACGCTGCCGGCGTGGCACCCGCTGATTGCCGGGTCGAAGAAGGCGATGCATGCTCAGCGTATTTCGGTGCGATACATCGCGGTGCGCGAGAGTGAAGTGCGCGACTGGGAAGAACACATTATTGACCGGCCGGATCGGAACGGCTGATAACGCAACAGGCAGCCGCGGCTGCCTGTTTTGTCTGAGACTTAGTTTGACTGGTATTCAGCGACCAAACAGATCGCGACGTTTTGCTTTGAACGGTTGCGCAATCAATACCAGAATGCCCACCAGCAGATAAGCGGCAAAAATCACGATCATCCACTGCGGCATGCTCCAGGTCAGGAAAGTCCATCCGCGTTCGGCGCAGTCACCGCTGGCGACAAATACCGCCGGCAGCCATTTATCCAGCGGCAGCCAGCTCGGGAAGCGAGCAGCAAAATCGCAGGTCACAAACGGGTTGGGATGCAACTGAATCATGGTGTGCTCATAAGAGAGGCGTACCCCTTCATAAGCGCTGTAGAGCCAGATGGCGATGGCGGCCCAGCGCAGCGGCGTTTTAGGCGCAATTGCACCGACCAGGCCGGCGCCCATGACGCCAAACAGCGCACAACGCTCATAGATACACATTACGCAGGGTTGCAGTCCCATCACGTGCTGAAAGAACAGCGCAACCAGTTCAAAAACCAGGGCGGTCAGGGCCATTAATAACCAGGCACCGCGTCCGCGTGAGCATTGATTCAAGTATCGCAACATATTGCTTTTCCCGTAGCCGTTAATGCATCGCAGTGTAAACCAAAAGCGTACCCGTGCCAGCCAGGCAGGGGGAAAAAATCATGTATAAAAATGACTTATCCCTGATCCACGCCAAAAAATCGTGGCTTTTAGCACACGGCATCAAAAGCGCCCACGTAAGCGCAGCGTAACCCACGGCTTTTTTCGCTGCGCAGCTGCTGAATTTTGCGCCAGCGCGCGCTTTTAATCCGCTGGCAGGCTATTTCCGCTATGACCCCTCTGGTATGATGAGTGCTATTACGACAAAGAAAGCAACGAGAAATAAATGCTATGGTGATTAAGGCACAGAGCCCTGCAGGATTCGCTGAAGAGTACATAATTGAAAGCATCTGGAACAGCCGTTTTCCGCCGGGATCGATTCTTCCTGCCGAACGTGAGCTTTCTGAACTGATCGGCGTGACCCGCACCACTCTGCGTGAAGTGCTGCAGCGGCTGGCTCGTGATGGCTGGCTGACCATTCAGCATGGTAAACCCACCCGCGTCAATGATTTCTGGGAAACGTCTGGTCTTAATATCCTCGAAACGCTCGCCCGTCTTGACCACGACAGTGTGCCGCAGTTAATTGATAACCTGCTGTCAGTGCGCACCAATATCGCGTCGATATTTATCAGTCGCGCGCTGCGCCATCATCCGGATAAGGCGCGTGAAGTGCTGGAGAGTGCGCTGAGCGAGGAAGATCAGGCTGAAGCCTATACCGAGCTGGATTACCGCGTGTTTCGCGGCCTGGCCTTTGCTTCCGGCAACCCGATTTACGGCCTGATTCTCAACGGTCTGAAAGGGCTGTACACCCGCGTTGGCCGCCATTACTTCTCAAATCCGGAAGCGCGTGAACTGGCGCGTAACTTTTATCGTCAGCTGGCGGATCTGTGTGGCAAACAGCCGACGCAGGATCAGATCGTCGACAGCGTGCGTAACTACGGCCGCCGCAGCGGTGAAATCTGGCACAGCATGCAGAAAAGCATGCCGGATGATTTGAGCAGTAAGCGTTAACAGCGCACAAACGTTTCGCGGGTTCCAGTCCCGGACAGTCAGTATTCGCTGCTGCCGGGCTGCTCCTCGCGCCGCTTACGCGGTACCTTCGGCGTTCACGTTGCGCCTGACGGACCGGCCGGTATCGGTCTTCCTGACCGGCCCGGCCTGATTCCTGCCTCCCCGCGGGAATCTCCTGGCGCTACGTAAAAGCCTCAGCGCTGCGAATAGCCCGCTGCATCAGCGGATACTGACTGTCTGTGAAGTTGGTGCAGGATTATCTGTGAAATTAGGGTCTTACCAGGCAGGAAGATAAATGCTCGTCCCTGAGCATGGGGATTGTGTTTAAAGCGCCGGTCCGCGCGCCGGACAGCGATCCAGCAGCTCCACGCTGCCATCTTCGTTCTGCTGTTCCAGATTGACATCAAAACCCCACAGCCGATGCACATGCTTCAGCACATCGCGACGGCTCTTATCGAGCGGGGCACGCTGCTGCGGCACATAGCGCAGCGTCAGCGAACGGTCACCGCGCAGGTCAACGTTGTACACCTGAATATTCGGCTCCAGATTGCTCAGATTGTACTGCGCCGACAGCTGCTGACGAATCGCGCGATATCCCGCCTCATCATGAATGGCGGCAATCTCAAGATAGTTATTGCGATCGTCGTCCATCACCGTAAACAGACGGAAATCCCGCATCACTTTTGGCGACAGGAACTGGCTGATGAAACTCTCGTCTTTAAACTCGCGCATGGCGAAATGCAGCGTCTTCAGCCAGTCGGAGCCGGCGATGTCCGGGAACCAGTAGCGATCTTCCTCGGTTGGCGACTGGCAGATGCGCTTGATGTCCTGGAACATGGCAAAGCCCAGCGCATACGGGTTGATACCGTTATACCACTGGCTGTTATACGGCGGCTGATACACCACGTTGGTATGGCTGTGCAGGAACTCCATCATAAAGCGCTCCGACACTTTGCCCTCATCGTACAGGTGATTCAGGATGGTGTAGTGCCAGAAGGTCGCCCAGCCTTCATTCATCACCTGGGTCTGTTTCTGCGGGTAAAAATACTGGCTGACTTTACGCACAATGCGCAGCACTTCACGCTGCCACGACTCCAGCAGTGGCGCGTTCTTTTCCATAAAGTACAGCAGGTTTTCCTGCGGCTCAGAGGGATAGCGCGCCGCCTCGACCTGGGTAAACTCTTTCTCTTTGCGTGGCAGGGTGCGCCATAGCGTATTGACCTGGCTCTGCAGATACTCTTCCCGGCTTTTCTGCCGCGCTTTCTCTTCCTGCAGCGAAATCTTTTGCGGGCGTTTATAGCGATCGACGCCATAGTTCATCAGCGCATGACAGGAATCCAGCAGCCGCTCGACCTCTTCCACGCCATAACGCTCTTCGCAATCAGAGATGTAGTTACGCGCGAACAGCAGGTAATCGACAATCGAGCTGGCATCGGTCCAGCTGCGGAACAGATAGTTATTTTTGAAGAAAGAGTTGTGGCCGTAGCAGGCATGCGCCATCACCAGCGCCTGCATGGTCATGGTGTTCTCTTCCATTAAATAAGCGATACAGGGATTCGAGTTAATGACGATTTCATACGCCAGTCCCTGCTGGCCGTGTTTGTAGCGCTGCTCGGTTTCGATGAATTTCTTGCCGAACGACCAGTGGGCATAGTTGATGGGCATCCCCACGCTGGAGTACGCATCCATCATCTGCTCGGAGGTGATCACTTCGATTTGGTGCGGGTAGGTATCGAGCCCATAGCTTTTGGCCACGCGGTCGATCTCCGCCAGGTAGACATCAAGCAGTTCAAAGGTCCAGTCGGGACCGTCACTGAGTCGTTTGCTGTTGCGGGTTGGCTCGTCAAACATTGTCGTCATAGCGCACCTCTGTTTTGCAAGCGGCAGGCAACAGAGTGTCACCTGTCACGATCGTTTAAGGCTTCATCCTGAGAAAGACAGCCCAAAAAAACTGAGCGAACACTTCAATGATAGTCCACTGTCGCTTATCCGATGCGGGAACTCAATCGAATTCTTTTGGTACAAAATCATCATAATAGGCGTGCTTTGGTAGCTAATAAGGTGATGTGTTATCTGAGTGATAAATTGCAGCATTAAATCCTGTTTATAAGCGCGCGATATGACTGCGGCGCTTTCTCCTGAAAAAAGTGAGATGCTCTGCCTTTCGCATAATAATTCGCTGGTTAACGCTTTTAAGGCACAAAAAACTCTGATTTTGGCGCGACCGCATGATTTCAGTGTGCAGTTAAGTGAAAAACATGTGAAATGAAAGGGTCGAATGTAATATCAGTTCAGCCATCGGGTTATGCTAAACCCGATGGTGATACCAGTTAATTATGCTTTTCTCGATGAGGGGCTTATGCGCGTAGTCATTCTGGGTAGTGGTGTCGTAGGGGTAGCCAGTGCGTGGTATCTGGCGCAGGCGGGGCATGACGTCACCGTAATCGATCGCCAGCCCGGCGCGGCGTTGGAAACCAGTGCCGGCAATGCCGGGCAGATTTCGCCCGGCTATGCGGCACCCTGGGCGGCGCCCGGTGTACCGCTCAAGGCGGTAAAGTGGATGTTTCAGAAACACGCACCGCTGGCGGTGCGACTTGACGGCAGCAAGTTCCAGCTGGAGTGGATGTGGAATATGCTGCGCAACTGCGACATGCGTCACTACCAGGAAAACAAGGGCCGTATGGTGCGCATCGCCGAATACAGCCGCGACTGCCTGAAGGCACTGCGCAGCAGCACCGGCATCGCCTATGAAGGGCGCCAGGGCGGCACTTTGCAGCTGTTCCGCACGCAGCAACAGTTTGACAGCGCCAGCAAAGACATCGCGGTGCTGCGTGAAGCGGGTGTGCCTTATGAGCTGCTGGAAGCGCATCAGCTGCACAGCGTAGAGCCGGCGCTGGCAGGTACCGCGCACAAGCTGACCGGCGGCCTGCGCCTGCCGAATGACGAAACCGGTGACTGCCAGCTGTTTACCCAGCGTCTGGCGGCGATGGCAGCCGCAGCCGGCGTCACTTTCCGTTACGATACGTCGGTGGATCAGCTGTTGCGCGAAGGCAATCGCATCTATGGCGTGAAGTGCGGCGATGAGGTCATCAAAGCCGATGCTTACGTCGTGGCGTTTGGCTCTTACTCCACGGCGCTGCTGAAAGACATCGTGTCGATTCCGGTCTATCCGCTGAAAGGCTATTCCCTGACTATCCCGATCAAAGATCCGCAGGGCGCGCCGGTTTCCACCATTCTGGATGAGACCTATAAAGTGGCGGTGACACGCTTTGATGACCGCATTCGCGTCGGTGGCATGGCCGAAATCGTTGGTTTTAACACCAAACTGTTGCCGGCACGACGTGAAACGCTGGAGATGGTGGTCCGCGATCTCTATCCTGAAGGCGGGTATGTTGAACAGGCTACGTTCTGGACCGGACTGCGCCCGATGACGCCGGATGGCACGCCAATTGTCGGGCGCACGCCGCTGACCAATCTCTGGCTGAACACCGGGCACGGTACGCTGGGCTGGACGATGGCCTGTGGTTCCGGCCAGTTGCTGGCCGATCTGATTTCGGGACGTAAACCGGCCATCGCCGCCGACGACTTGTCGGTGCTGCGTTATCTGCCGGGCTTTGCGGCCCCGGCATCGCCGCTGCGTAATGCCAGCGCGACGCGCTGATACTTCAGGGAGAGTAAAAACATGTCACGTCCTACGGGTGCCACCATTAATCAACAGGCGCTGCGCCACAATCTGGCGATTGTGCGTCAGGCGGCACCGCACGCGCGCGTCTGGTCGGTGGTGAAGGCCAATGCCTACGGCCACGGCATTGCCCGCGTATGGCAGAGTCTGGCGGAAACCGACGGTTTCGCGCTGCTGAATATGGAAGAGGCGATCCTGCTACGCGAGCAGGGCTGGAAAAAGCCAATTCTGCTGCTGGAAGGCTTCTTTCACGCCGATGACCTGACGCTGATCGATCGCTATCGCCTGACCACCAGCGTACACAGTAACTGGCAGATTCAGGCGCTGGCGAAGGCGCAGCTGTCGGCGCCAGTCGATGTTTATCTGAAGATCAATAGCGGCATGAACCGTCTCGGTTTTCGTCCGGAACAGGCACAGGCGGCCTGGCACAAGCTGCGTGCGTTGCCCAGCGTGGGGGAAATGACGCTGATGGCGCACTTTGCCGATGCGGAAAACCCGCAGGGGCTGGTGGAGCCGATGCAGCGCGTGGAACAGGCGGCGGAAGGGCTGAACTGTCCGCGTTCGCTTGCCAACTCAGCGACCACGCTGTGGCATCCGCAGGCGCATTTTGACTGGGTGCGGCCCGGGATTATTCTCTACGGCGCGTCACCGAGCGGCGACTGGCAGGATATCGCCAGTACCGGTCTGCAGCCGGTAATGACGCTCAGCAGTGAAATTATTGGCATACAGCAGATCGGTGCCGGCGAGGGCGTTGGCTACGGTTATCGCTACCACGCGGCCGCGCCACAGCGTATCGGTATTGTGGCCTGTGGCTATGCTGACGGCTATCCGCGCCATGCGCCGACCGGTACGCCGGTCAGCGTTGATGGCATCCGCACGCAAACGCTCGGGGCGATCTCGATGGACATGATGATGATTGACCTTGAACCCTGCCCGCAGGCGGGTATCGGTTCGCGCGTGGAGCTGTGGGGCAACGAGGTGAAAATTGATGAGGTGGCGAAAGCCGCCGGAACGGTAGGCTACGAGCTGATGTGTGCACTCGCGCCGCGCGTCCCGGTCACGCTTAGTTAAGCGCTGTCACTGTACCACGCATGTTCTTACTGCAGCGCCAGGCGATCAGCGCCAGCGCTGCACCCACCAGCATCATCAGCGCTAACGCTGATTTCTCTGCCACCGGCAGCGCCACCATCGCCAGGCTGCCACCCGCACCGCCCGCCATCTGAATAAATCCCTGCAGCGCCGCCGCCACACCCGCCTGCTGCTGATACGGCTCCAGCGCATAGCTGGTGGCCGGCCCGACGGTGAAGGCCAGGCCGGCTACCGAGATCGCCACCGGAATCATGTACAGCGACCAGTGGGTTTGCCAGGCCGCAGGTAACAGCGCCATCCCCGCCACCAGCAGCAGCGCACCGAGCAGCATGGTGACAAACCCCATGGCGAGACAAAACGGGCGGCCCGCTTTACGAATGGTTTTATTGACGAAGGCACTGACCAGCATGATCCAGAAGCCGTTGGCGCCAAAGGCAAACGAGAACTGCAGCGGCGTCAGGCCACCTTCGGTCATCAACACGTGCGGCGCCAGCGAAACGTAGGTCAGCACCATGCCGAGCGCGCCCGCGTTGGCAAAGGCGAAAGCGAGAAAGCGCGGCTGCCGGGCGATGGCAGCATACTGCGCCAGCGGCAGCCCTTTAACGCGCAGCGTGTCCGCCGGACGCGTTTCCGGCAGTGCAACCACCACAATAATGGTAATCACCAGCGCATAGCCGCACAGGAACCAGAAGGGCGCACGCCAGCCATAGGCTTCCGCCAGAATACCGCCGAGCAGCGGTGCCAGCGCCGGCACGATGTTCAGCGCGCCATTGAGGAAACCATAAGCGCGCGCCGCGGCATCGCCGCTCAGCCGATCGCGCACGCCGCTAAATGCCACCACCGCGCTACAGCATACCGCGCAGCCCTGAATCAGGCGCGCCAGGAAGAACACCGGCCACACGGTGGCGGTTGCGGCCACTGCGCTGCCGATGATGTAAAGCGCGAGGCCGATCAGCGCGATCGGCTTACGGCCAAAATTATCCACCAGCGGACCGGTGACCAGCTGACCGATACCCATCACCAGCAAAAACAGCGGAATGGTGGTCTGGATCAGACTGACCGGGCTGTTAAGACCTTCGGCAATCTGCGGCAGCGTGGGGAGGTAGAGATCGATGCCCAGCGGTGCCAGCAGCACCAGGCTCAAAAGGAGTAGGGTAAACTTTTGCATCACGAACCAGTAACGTCCTGTTAAACAGGCGAGAAGGGTAATGAGTCTTCGACCAAAAAGAAAGGGCTAAAACGAAAAGGCGATGTCTGCCGGCACAGCGCAGACATCGCGTCGAGGGTATCAGTAAGCACCGTCGCGGCGCAGCACCACGCCAGCGGTTTTGAACAGAATAGCGATGTCGGTCCACAGCGCCCAGTTCTTCACGTACCAGGAGTCAAAATAGACGCGCGTATCGTAGTCGATATCGTTACGCCCGCTGACCTGCCACAGGCCGGTCATGCCCGGTTTGGCCATCAGATAGTAGTCGACATCGCCGGCGTAGCGTTCCAGCTCGGCTTCAATCACCGGACGCGGTCCCACCAGACTCATTTCGCCACGAATCACGTTCCACAGCTGGGGCAGTTCATCCAGGCTGGTTTTGCGCAGGAAGCCACCGATTTTGGTGATGCGCGGATCATTCTTCAGTTTGAAATCACGATCCCATTCAGCGCGCGCTTCGGCACTGGTGGCCAGCAGATTCAGCAGCACTTCCTGCGAGTTAGTCACCATTGAACGGAACTTCAGGCACTTAAACTTCACGCCATCCTGCCCGACGCGTTCGTGGCCGTAAATGGCATTGCCGCCATCGCGTTTTACCATCCAGCACAACAGACCGAATACCGGGGCAAGAAACAGCAGCAGCAGCGAGGCAACCACTACGTCGAAAGTGCGCTTGAGGAAACGCGAGGAGCGTTTCGCCAGGTTGTTACTGACGCGCAGGATCATCACTTCATGGCTGAAGATAAACGACATATCGGTGCCATACAGCGGCACACCGCGCAGCGTAGGGATAACCGAAATTGAGCGGCATTTCATCTTGGACAGAAACTTCAGCCATTTATCGCGCACCACCTGCTGTTCAAATTCGGTGGCGACAATAAATTGCGTGTTGTCACGGTCCATGGTTTGCCAGTTGATGTCTTTCCAGGTAATAACCGGCACGCCGTTAACATTTTCCTGGTGAGGCTCATCGTCCAGCGAGATAAACGCCTGCACGTTATAGCCGAGGATCTCCTCGCTCTGCAGCGCTGCGTAGGCTTCCATGGCGTTTTTACCGGAGCCGATGATAATGGTCTCTTTTTGCCACTGGCCCGCACGGTTGATAGCACGCTTCACGCCGGCGCGCATTAGCGGCAGCAGCAGCAGGGCATAGGTCCAGCTAAATACCCACACCATGCGCGAGAAGTCCCATTTGGAAAAGGCAATCAGCGCCAGATCCAGCAGCGAAAACACAAATAGCGTTTTGACGATTTCTTTCAACTCAAACCAGAACGGTTTGCGGTAGGTGTAGTGGCGCATACGCACCCAGAACCAGGCTGTGCACAGCACTGACAGACCTAACTGTGCGACAAAGCGGTATTCAATTTGCTGCGGCGGAATAAAACTGTCCAGTTCTCCCCAAATACCCTGGACGGTGGCCGCGGATAAAAATAATGCCAGGTTCAGTGCAATTAAATCCGAAAAGCTGAGTGCCACTTTCGCGATGAGATTTTTGCGCAGTCCGCTCCACGAGCGGGTTGCATCGTTCATTACCAATGTACTTGCCATAAAACCTGCTCTCTTTTCTTAAGTAAAAGATGGCCTGACCAGAATCAAGTACGCGCTCAGGAGTCGTCCGCTGAAAGCAGAAATAAAATAATATTCAGCGAGATATGAGTCAGTGCTGCCATAAGCGCTGCATGGAAAGGGCCGTTTGAGACGTGATTTACGTCACGAAAAGCTGCAGCAACGTTTAAGAGTATGCAGGAGTTATTTGACAGAGTTAATATGGAAAGAGTCTGAAAAAACAATATTTGATTAAAGTATAAACTGCCTAATCT
>NZ_SDFT01000056.1:0-37605 GCF_004916815.1 Pantoea sp. R102 | reverse complement strand
GCTGCTGGCCTCCATCGCCGGCGCGGTGATGCTCAATCTCATCATCGCCATGAATCACCGTCCCGGCCGCTATTTTGTTTGATGAAGTCGACCCACACATTTATGAATAATCATGGAGATCTGCACCGTGTTTCAAAACGTTGATGCCTATGCTGGCGATCCGATTCTGTCGCTGATGGAAACCTTCAAACAGGACCCGCGTGACTACAAGGTGAATCTGAGCATCGGTCTCTATTACAACGAAGCCGGCATCATTCCTCAGCTGCAGGCGGTGGCCGCCGCGGAAGAGCGTTTGCAGGCGCAGCCACATCAGGCTTCGCTCTATCTGCCAATGGAAGGGCTGGGTCCATATCGTAACGCCATTGCGCCGCTGCTGTTTGGTAAAGAGCACCCGATGCTGCAGGCGGGGCGCATTGCCTCAATCCAGACGCTGGGCGGATCCGGTGCGCTGAAAGTGGGCGCAGATTTCCTGAAGCGTTACTTCCCGGACGCCAGCGTATGGGTCAGCGATCCGACATGGGAAAACCATGTGGCGATCTTTAACGGTGCCGGGTTTAACGTTAACACCTACCCGTGGTACGACGACGCCACCAACGGCGTGAAGTTCGATGCCTTCATCGCCAAACTGAAAACGCTGCCGAAGCAATCCATCGTGTTGCTGCATCCGTGCTGCCACAACCCGACCGGTGCGGATCTGACCAACGCGCAGTGGGATCAAACCGTTGAGGTCCTGAAAGCGCAGGAGCTGATTCCGTTCCTCGATATCGCCTACCAGGGCTTTGGTGCCGGCATGGAAGAGGACGCTTACGCGATTCGCGTGATTGCCGCGGCGGGCCTGCCAGCACTGGTGAGCAACTCCTTCTCGAAAATCTTCTCGCTGTACGGTGAGCGCGTGGGCGGCCTGTCGATTGTCTGCGACAGCGCAGAAGAGTCGGCACGCGTGCTGGGTCAGCTGAAAGCGACCGTGCGTCGCAACTACTCCAGCCCGCCGAACTTTGGTGCGCAGGTGGTTTCCTGCGTGCTGAACGACGAAGCGCTGCTCAACAACTGGCTGGCGGAAGTGGAAGCGATGCGCCTGCGCATCATCGAAATGCGCCAGGTGCTGGTCAATGTGCTGAACAGTAAACTGCCCGGCAAAAACTTTGATTATCTGCTGAAGCAGCGCGGTATGTTCAGCTATACCGGCCTGAGCGCGCAGCAGGTGGACCGCCTGCGCGAAGAGTTCGGCGTGTACCTGATCGCCAGCGGCCGCATGTGTGTCGCCGGTCTCAACAGCCGCAACGTCAATCAGGTAGCTGAGGCGTTTGCTGCCGTAATGTAATTGACGCGATGCCTGTCAGCCGCGCGGCTGGCAGGCATTCGTTCAGCCATCCACGCATTGTCTGTTCCCGCAGTTCCCGCTGTACCTTCTGCCGCCCCCCGCTTTTCCACGCTCTTCTTTGCCGGCCATGCTGGCTGGCGGCCGCATTCCGCATGGCTATAACACCTTAACCCCGGGTAATCGGGACGGGTCTTGTGTGTTCCTGTTAGTGAGGGCGCTATTTTTTGCCGGCGCGCTTTGGCGCACTGCCAGAGCGCTCGCCAATCACAATAAGGAACCGCCCATGAGCTATTTCCCTTCCGCACTGAAACCCCTCTGCATTGCCATGACGCTGGCGCTCGCACTGCCTGCTGCGGCCGTTGAGCTGACGCGTGACAACGGCGCGCCGGTCGGCGATAACCAGAATTCACAAACTGCCGGCGCCAATGGCCCGGTGCTGTTACAGGACGTGCAGCTGATTCAAAAGCTGCAGCGCTTTGATCGTGAACGTATTCCGGAACGTGTGGTGCACGCGCGTGGCACCGGCGCGCACGGTGAATTTCGCGCCAGCAAAGATATCAGCGATCTGACTATCGCTGAGGTGTTTAAACCGGGAACGGTGACGCCGGTCTTTGTGCGCTTCTCCAGCGTGGTGCACAGCAAGCATTCGCCGGAAACGCTGCGCGATCCGCGTGGTTTTGCCACCAAATTCTATACCAGCCAGGGCAACTGGGATCTGGTGGGCAACAACCTGCCGGTGTTCTTCATCCGCGATGCGATCAAGTTCCCTGATATGGTGCACGCGTTTAAACCGGATCCGCGCACTAACCTCGATAACGATGCGCGCACCTTCGATTTCTTCTCCCACGTACCGGAAGCCACACACGCGCTCACCATGCTGTTCTCCAACATGGGCACGCCGGCGACCTATCGCGAAATGGACGGTAACAGCGTGCACGCCTACAAGTTTGTGAACAGCAAAGGCGAAGTGCACTACGTGAAGTTTCACTGGAAAACGTTACAGGGCGAACGCAACCTCGATCCGGCTGAATCGGCAGCGATCCAGGGCCGCAGTTACAGCCACATGACAGAAGATCTGGTGGCGGCGATTAACCGCAAAGCGTTTCCGAAGTGGGATCTCTACATTCAGACCATTAAAGCCAGCGAACTGGATAAGTTCGATTTCAATCCGCTCGACTCCACCAAAATCTGGCCAAACGTGCCAGAGGTGAAAATCGGGCAGATGGTGCTGAATCGCAACGTCGACAACTTCTTCCAGCAAACCGAGCAGGTGGCGATGGCGCCGTCCAATCTGGTGCCGGGCATTGAGCCGTCTGAAGATCGCCTGCTGCAGGGCCGCCTGTTCTCCTATGCTGATACCCAGCTGTACCGCGTGGGCGCGAACGGCCTCAGCCTGCCGGTCAATGCGTCGCGCGTCCCGGTCAGCAACGGCAATCAGGATGGCCTGATGGACAGCGGTAACGCCGATGACAAAGGCGTTAATTACCAGCCAAGCCGCATCTATCCGCGTGAAGAGCTGCAAAGCGCGCGTTACAGCCATACGCCGCTTAGCGGCAGTACGCAGCAGGCGATGATCGCCAAACCGCAGAATTTCCGCCAGGCAGGGGAGCTGTATCGTTCCTTTAACGCGAAAGAGCGGGGCGATCTGCTCACCTCGCTCGGTGGCGCGCTGAAAAGCGCCGACGCGCAAAGCCGGCTGGCGATGCTCTCGTTCTTTTATAAGGCCGATAGCGAGTACGGCACGCGTCTGGCGGCGGTAACGCAGGACGATATCACCACGGTAAAAGCGCTGGCTGACAAGCTGAGTGACTGATGCGCCGGCGGCAGAGCAAGCGCTCTGCCGCTTTTTCCCGCTGAAGGGTTTACCTTTCGCCGACATGCTGCACACTTAAGTAAACGGTTTAACCCAGGAATGTGGCATGTGGCAGCAACAAACTCTCACGCTGAGCGCGAAGGCGCGCGGCTTTCATCTGATCACCGACGAGATTGTCGGCCAGCTTAATGGCTTAACGGACCTGCGCATCGGCCAGCTGCATCTGCTGTTGCAGCACACCTCAGCGTCGCTGACGCTCAATGAAAATTGCGATCCTACGGTGCGCAGCGACATGGAGCAGCACTTTCTGCGGTGCGTTCCAGAGGATGCGTCCTACCAGCACGACTATGAAGGCGCTGACGACATGCCGGCGCACATCAAATCGTCACTGCTTGGCGTATCGCTGCTGATCCCGGTCAGCCGCGGCAAACTGCTGCTCGGCACCTGGCAGGGGATCTGGCTGGGCGAACATCGGGTACACGGCGGCGCGCGGCGCATCGTCGCCACCTTACAAGGGGAATAAAAACATGAACACGTCGGATTTACTGACTTACTGCATGAGCAAACCGGGCGCTTCACAAAGTTATAAAGATGAGTGGGACGCAACCCAGGTGAAGAGCGATGGCGTGCTGTTTGCCATGGTGCATGACGTTGAAGGGCGACCGGCGTTGTCGCTGAAGACCTCGCCCGCGCTGGCGGAGGTGTTGCGCGATGAACACCACGATGTGTTTCCAAGTGAACATCTCAATAAGTCGCACTGGAGCACGCTGTGGCTGGATGGATCGCTGAAGGATTCGCAGATTTACTATCTGGTTGATGCATCGTGGCAACAGGCTGACGCCACGCGCGCGGCGGGCGTCAGCCATGATGATGAGACGCGCTGATTAAGCCGCAGACTCTTCACGCAGGGTGTTGATATCAATCACGAAGCGATACTTCACGTCGCTTTTCAGCATGCGCTCATAGGCGTCGTTGATTTGGTTCATGGCGATCAGCTCGATATCCGAAGTGATACCGTGCTTGCCGCAGAAATCCAGCATCTCCTGGGTTTCGGCGATACCGCCAATCAGTGAACCGGCAATGCTGCGACGCTTGAGGATCAGGTTAAACACCTGCGGTGCCGGGTGATCGTGCTCCGGCGCGCCGACCAGCGTCATGTTGCCGTCGCGCTTCAGCAGGGCGATAAACGGGTTGAGATCGTGCTGCGCGGCGACGGTATTTAAGATGAAGTCGAAGCTGTTGGTATGTTGTGCCATCTGGTCAGCCTCTTTCGAAATCACCACTTCGTCAGCGCCGAGGCGTTTGCCATCTTCAATTTTTGACGGTGACGTGGTGAACAGCACCACGTGCGCACCCATCGCATGCGCGATCTTCACGCCCATATGGCCGAGACCGCCCAGACCAACGATACCGACTTTTTTACCGGGACCGACATTCCAGTGACGCAGCGGGGAATAGGTGGTGATACCGGCGCACAGCAGCGGCGCAACGCCCGCCAGATCGAGGTTTTCCGGTACGCGCAGCACAAAGCTTTCATCAACCACCATGCTGGTGGAGTAGCCGCCGTAGGTGATGGCGCCGGTTTCACGATCCTGGCCGTTGTAAGTGCCAACAAAGCCGTTTTCACAGTACTGCTCGAGTCCTTCCTGACAGCTTGGGCAGCTGCGGCAGGAGTCGACCATACAGCCGACGCCGACTAAATCGCCCACTTTATATTTGTGCGTGTGCGCGCCAACGGCGGTGACGCGACCCACGATTTCATGGCCTGGCACCACCGGGAATACGGTGTTGCGCCATTCGTTGCGCGCCTGGTGCAGGTCCGAGTGGCAGACGCCACAGTACAACACTTCAATCTGCACATCATGAGCGCGCAGTTCGCGCGGCTTATAATCGAACGGGGCGAGTTTGGCTTTCGCGTCCTGTGCGGCATAGGCATGCGTAATATTCATGGTGTCTCCAGTCAGATGTGTCGTGAGTATTTTTTGCGAGGGGTCCGTTCAGTGATGACACTGAAGGACAGAGGCGCGTCAGCGGCGCCAAAAGGAACGCAGTAAGAATAGTCAGCGGGACGCGATGCGTATATGCCTGAAGTTGTCTGTTTCTTGCCTGTTTCTGCATTTGCTAAGGCATTCAGACAATGGCACCGGCTGGCGAGTAACCGGAGCGGTGAGCCGTGGCGAGATCAGAAAAAACGCGCCGCAACAGCGGGTGCGGCGCATTAAACCTACTTTTTCAGCATCGGCTTGAGGAAGCGTGCAGTATGCGATTTTTCGCACTGTGCAACGGTTTCCGGCGTGCCGGCCACCAGGATTTCACCACCGCCGCTGCCGCCTTCCGGACCGAGATCGACAATCCAGTCAGCGGTTTTAATCACGTCGAGGTTGTGCTCAATCACCACGATGGTATTGCCCTGATCGCGCAGCTGGTGCAGCACTTCCAGCAGCTGCTGGATGTCGGCAAAATGCAGGCCGGTTGTCGGTTCATCGAGAATGTACAGCGTCTGACCGGTACCGCGCTTCGACAGCTCACGCGCCAGCTTAACGCGCTGCGCTTCACCGCCGGACAACGTGGTTGCCGACTGGCCAAGACGAATATACGACAGGCCGACATCAATCAGCGTCTGCAGCTTACGCGCCAGCGCAGGTACCGCATCAAAGAACTCACGCGCCTCTTCGATGGTCATCTCCAGCACTTCGTGAATGCTCTTGCCTTTGTATTTAATCTCCAGTGTTTCGCGGTTATAGCGTTTGCCTTTGCACTGATCGCACGGCACATAAATGTCCGGCAGGAAGTGCATTTCGACCTTAATTACGCCGTCGCCCTGACAGGCTTCACAGCGGCCGCCGCGCACGTTAAAGCTGAAGCGGCCCGGATTGTAGCCGCGCGAACGCGCTTCCGGCACGCCGGCAAATAGTTCACGCACCGGGGTAAAAATCCCGGTGTAGGTGGCCGGGTTTGAGCGCGGCGTCCGGCCGATCGGGCTCTGATCGATGTCGATCACTTTATCGAAGTGCTCCAGCCCGGCGATCTCGCGATACGGCGCAGCTTCACCGCTGGTAGCACCATTCAGCTGGCGCTGCGCAATCGGGAACAGCGTATCGTTAATCAGCGTTGATTTGCCGGAACCGGACACGCCGGTGATACAGGTAAACAGCCCAACCGGAACCGTCAGCGTGACATCCTTCAGGTTATTACCGCGCGCGCCACTCAGTTTCAGTACTTTGGACGGATCGCCTTTCACCCGCTCTGCCGGCACCGCGATTTCACGCTTGCCGCTGAGGAACTGACCGGTGAGAGAATCTTCGTGCGCCATGATGGCATGCACATCGCCCTCGGCTACCACCTGGCCGCCGTGCACGCCAGCGCCCGGACCGATATCAATAATATGGTCAGCGGCGCGAATCGCGTCTTCATCATGCTCAACCACGATCACGGTATTACCGAGATCGCGCAGGTGAATCAGCGTCGACAGCAGGCGTTCGTTGTCGCGCTGATGCAGACCGATGGACGGTTCATCCAGTACGTACATGACGCCAACCAGACCGGCACCAATCTGGCTCGCCAGACGAATACGCTGTGCTTCACCGCCGGACAGTGTTTCCGCTGAACGCGACATCGACAGATAATTCAGGCCGACGTTGACCAGGAAGCTCAGACGGTCGCCAATTTCCTTCAGCACTTTCTCGGCGATTTTGGCGCGCTGGCCGCTCAGCTTCAGATTGCGGAAGAAGTCCATAGCGTGGCCGATGCTCATATCCGAGATGGTCGGCAGGTTGGTGTCTTCCACGAACACATGGCGCGCTTCACGACGCAGGCGCGTCCCTTCGCAGCTGGCGCAGGCGCGGTTGCTGATAAACTTCGCCAGCTCTTCGCGCACCGCGTTGGATTCCGTCTCTTTGTAGCGGCGCTCCATGTTATGCAGCACGCCTTCGAACGGATGACGACGCACCGAGGTATCGCCGCGATCGTTGATATATTTGAACTCAATGTTTTCTTTGCCGGAGCCGTACAGAATCACTTCGCGCGCTTTGTCGCTCAGGCTATTGAACGGCGCTTCGACATCGAAATCCAGATGTTCCGCCAGCGAGCGCAGCATCTGGAAATAGTAGAAGTTACGGCGATCCCAGCCGCGAATGGCGCCACCGGCCAGCGACAGCTCCGGATTTTGTACCACGCGATCGGGATCGAAATATTGCTGGACGCCGAGGCCGTCACAGGTCGGGCAGGCACCGGCCGGGTTATTGAACGAGAACAGGCGCGGCTCCAGCTCGCGCATGCTGTAACCGCATACCGGGCAGGCAAAGTTAGCTGAGAACAGCATCTCTTCGGTATCGGGATCGTCCATATCCGCGACGATCGCCGTGCCGCCACTCAGTTCCAGCGTCGTTTCAAAGGATTCGGCCAGACGCGTCGCCAGATCGTCACGCACGCGGAAACGATCGATCACCACCTCAATGGTGTGTTTCTTCTGCAGCTCCAGCTTGGGTGGATCCGACAGATCGCACACTTCGCCATCAATACGTGCGCGGATGTAGCCCTGCGCCGCCAGATTTTCCAGCGTTTTGGTGTGCTCGCCTTTGCGATCTTTTACCACCGGCGCCAGCAGCATCAGGCGCCGACCCTCTTCCTGCGCCAGGACCTGATCGACCATCTGGCTGACAGTTTGTGCCGCCAGCGTGACGTTATGATCCGGACAGCGCGGCTCACCCACGCGGGCAAACAGCAGACGCAGGTAGTCATGAATTTCAGTGATGGTGCCGACGGTCGAGCGCGGGTTGTGCGACGTCGACTTCTGCTCAATGGAAATGGCAGGCGACAGCCCCTCGATGTGGTCTACGTCCGGTTTCTCCATTAAGGAAAGAAACTGGCGCGCATAGGCAGAAAGCGATTCAACATAGCGGCGCTGGCCTTCGGCATACAGCGTATCAAACGCCAGCGAAGACTTACCGGAACCCGACAGACCGGTCACTACAATGAGCTTGTCGCGTGGGATGATCAGGTTGATATTCTTCAAATTATGGGTGCGAGCACCGCGGACTTCAATCTTATCCATTCACCTTTCCCGGATTAGGCAACGCTCGCCATGCCTTGCCAGCACGACCAGCAGAAACGCATCATTATGGCACAAAAAATAAACTGAATAAATATCCAGTGTTTTTGCTATCCTGTCACGGTCGAAAAACTGGAATCCCGCTCGAAAGTGGGAAGCGTCATTGTGACGTGATACAATTTTTCGCTTAGACTTTTAGCATCAACTCATCGGGAGACAGCAACATGGCCAGTCGTGGCGTAAACAAAGTGATTCTTGTCGGGAATCTGGGTCAGGATCCGGAAGTGCGCTACATGCCGAATGGTGGCGCGGTAGCCAACATTACGCTGGCCACGTCAGAGAGCTGGCGCGACAAGCAAACCGGTGAAAACAAAGAGATCACCGAATGGCACCGCGTCGTGCTGTTCGGCAAGCTGGCTGAAGTCGCCGGCGAATATCTGCGTAAAGGTTCGCAGGTCTACATTGAAGGCCAGCTGCGCACCCGTAAATGGCAGGACCAGAGCGGTCAGGACAAATACACCACCGAAGTGGTGGTGAACGTGGGCGGCACCATGCAGATGCTGGGTGGTCGTCAGCAGGGCGGCAACGGCGGTGGCGCACCGATGGGCGGCCAGGGCGGCGGCAACAATAACGGCTGGGGCCAGCCGCAGCAGCCACAGGGTGGGGGCAACCAGTTCAGCGGCGGCGCGCAGCAGCGTCCACAGCAGCAGAGCGCACCGGCGAACAACGAACCACCAATGGATTTCGACGACGATATCCCGTTCTGATTGGCGTACCGATCACCGCGTTATCCAGCCCTCGCTTCTGCGAGGGCTCCATTTCAAAAGCTCTTGTCCAATAAAACTTTTCTCTCCGCACGTTCATACAACGACGTTAATGCGCGCGCCACTCCCGCAGTAATTCTTCCGTGGTTTTAACCCGCACCGGATTGCCCGGCATGATCAAATCCGCCCACACTTCGTTGTGCTGATTAATAAGTTGCTGCGCCGACACATAAGTGCGATCGGCGGTGGTGTGGGCGTCGGCCGCCACGGTGATGTGATAGCCAAGGCTGGCCCCGACTTTGATGGTGGTATCGACACAATAATCGGTGGCGCAGCCGCAAATGACAAAGCTTTCAATCTGATGCTGTTCAAGCTGCGCCGCGAGCCCGGTTTGCCAGAAGCTGTCGCAGGCGGTTTTGGTGATGTAAAGCGCGTCGGCGGGTTGTTCCAGTTCGGCGACTATTTGCCAGTCTGCGGAGTCAGCGGCTAAATCCGGCCCGCTATGCTGAATAAAAATGACCTGATCGGCGGCGGCCATCAGCTGATTAATGCGCGCGCAGCGTCCGGCGCGGTCGTAACGCGGCGTTGCCAGCACGCCATTTTGCATATCCACTACCATTACCACCCGTTGTGCCATTGTCGCCTCCTTTATAGGTCAGGCCCCAGTGTCGCGCTGAACGGGTAGGCGCGTAAAGCGATTGGGCTTTGCTTTTTTTGTGCGCGCCGCGCATGCTTACTGCCTGATAGCGTATGGAGGTGTGTGGTGACGGTGGTTCCTGAAGTCTTTCCCTGTGAGCAGGATCGTGCGCAGTTTCAGCACTTTGCTGAGCTGCCGGGCATTGAGCTTTATCAGGCGCACATCTCCCGCTACGCTTTTGAGCCCCATACCCACGAAGCCTTCGGGATTGGCACCATCGAATCCGGCGCGCAGCGCTTTCGCTACCGCGGCACCAATTATGTCGCGCCGGTGCATTCGCTGGTGATGATGAATCCCGATGAACTGCACACCGGTGAATCGGCCTGCGCCGAAGGCTGGCGTTATCGCATGATCTATATCGATCCGGCGGAGATGGATCGGCTGACCGGCGATCGCAACTGGTGGTTCAGCGATGCGCTGCGCACCGATGCGCGTCTGGCACAACCTTTCTCCCATGCGCTGGCACAGATGTGGCAGGCGCAAAGTGCGCTCGAGCGGCAGGGCGCGCTGCTGGATCTGCTGGAGTGGCTGCGTCCGCTGGCGCAGCAGGGCGTCGCGCGGCCGCGCGAAGGCGCCCACCGCTTTGATGTGGTAAAAGCCTGGCTGCGCGATAACCTGGCAGAACCGGTGCGGCTGGAGGAGCTGGCGGCGCTGGTATCGCTGTCGCCGTGGCATTTTCTGCGCAGTTTCAAACAACACTTTCACGTCACTCCCCATCAAATGCTGATGGCCTTCCGCCTGTTCGAGGCCAAGCAGCGGCTGGCGCAGGGCGAGAGCGCCGCCAGTGTGGCGGCGGCGGTTGGCCTCACCGACCAGGCGCATCTGACGCGGGCGTTTGCCCATCGCTACGGCATTACGCCGGGACGCTATCAAAAGCAGGTGTTCAGCGCACGTTAACCGCAATCTGCTACAAGCCTTTCACCTTTTCCTGCGCCACACTGTGGCGGATTGAAGATAAAGGAAAGGTGTATGTTTGCAGGAATAGTGTTTGCCCTCGCGGCGGGGCTGATGTGGGGCATGATTTTTGTCGGGCCGCTGCTGATACCCGATTATCCGGGCACGTTGCAATCGGCGGGTCGCTATGTTGCCTTTGGTCTGGTGGTGCTGCCGCTGGCGTGGCTCAGCCGGCGCCGGCTAAAACAGCTGACGCGCCCGGACTGGACGGAGGCGGTGAAGCTGTCGCTGGTGGGCAATCTGCTCTATTACGCCTGCCTCGCCAGCGCGATTCAGCGCACCGGCGCACCGGTCTCCACCATGATCATCGGCACGCTGCCGGTGGTGATCACCGTTACCGCTAACCTCTGTTATGGCCACCTCGAAGGGCGACTGCCGTGGCGCCGCCTGATGCCCGCGCTGGTCATCATTGCTGTCGGGCTGGGCTGCGTCAACGCGGCGGAACTGCACGGGCAGGGGTCGGCATTTGATCTCTGGGGCTACCTGAGTGGCCTGCTGCTGGCGGTGCTGGCAGTGGTGTGCTGGACCTGGTATCCGCTGCGCAATGCGCGCTGGCTGCGCGAACATCCTCAGCACAAACCGTCGAGCTGGGCCACCGCGCAGGGACTGGTGACATTGCCGCTGGCGCTGGTGTTTTATGGGCTGGTGAGCCTGCAGATTCACTGGCAGCAGCCCGATTTCGCTTTGCCGTTCGGCCCGCAGCCGGCGCGTTTTATTTGGCTGATGCTGGCGATTGGTTTGTTCTGCTCATGGCTGGCGGCGTTGTGCTGGAATGCCGCCAGTCAGCGTTTGCCAACGGTGGTGATGGGGCCGCTCATCGTATTCGAAACGCTCTCTGGCCTGCTGTGGACCTTCATTTACCGCCAGAGCTGGCCACCGCTGCTCACCAGCATCGGCATCGGCTGTCTGATCGTTGGCGTGATCTATGCCATGCGCATTAAACCGCAGCGGCTGAGCGCGCTTCCTTAACCCTGCCTCGCTGCTGAGTCATCCACTCAGCAGCGCTTTCCCCTGATATTTTAGGAATTTGACCAGCCGGTAATCCCGCCTCAGTGACCTGATACTGGCCGCCACGCGCACGCTATATAACCGACCAGCGCTACGGCCGCCCGGTTTTCATTCTCTTCCGCTATAAAACTCTCTGCCGTCAGCACGCTAAAAGGTCGACTTTCGCTGCCTTAAAGCGTTCCGGTGGGATAAAAAAAGCGCATATCGGGCAACAATTCGCCGGTTTAGCGCGTAAAAAACTCTTCGCCAGTCGGATTTTTACCCGACTGTGGCACTGAAATTCCAGCGTGAGAAGCCACCTTAGCCTTAAGCGTTACCGGCATTGTTAAGAATGATTCCCAACAGCTGCCAGAAAAAAAGATTAAAGATGACGATGGATTTAAGCGCAGTATTTACCGTGGATAACCGTTTTTCGGCTTTATAGTTTAAACATCATAACGTTTTTGAACCGGAGTATTCCTGGTGTGGTTTAAGAGTTAGCCGACTAGCGCTGATCGCCAAAGCGATCATAAACGCAGCGGCCAGATCCAGTTTAAAACTGAGCCAATGTGTGAGCGGTTACACCGTGTTGTTCATTAACGCTTAACAGAATTGTCTGTGATCAGGTCTGATTATTAGTAATCGTGAAGTAATAGACTAAGCACCAATCTCACCAAAATGAGATTGGGCTAAGTCTAAATGGCTTGAAACGCGAGGCTTTTGCTGGTGTGAATCAATTTTACCGCAAAAAAGGAAGTGATTCCGTGATGGCATTCATCAGGAAAAAGTGGTTCGAATTGTTATGTAGCGAATGCCGAATTTAATGATCTTCATCTCTTCTGGTAAGAACAAATCTCAGCATTAAGTCATATAACATCGGCCTCAATGGTATTAGCGATTATCGGAACCGGAAGGGTAATGATAAACGCTACGGCTAATATCCAGTAAACGACAGCTGCGACGGGTACCGATGTCGAAAGTGGTTTGCAGGAAGTTGACCGCCTGACGCTTTTCATTCGTAGTGAAGAAGTTTTTCAGCACGCTTTGCAGCATCTCCTTGTCGGAGCTCAGGGTCTGCAGCTCGCGCGTAAGGTTCTGCAGTTTATCCTCCAACTCCTTGATTTTTCGACCCTCCTCTGAAGAAAGCCCGGAGAACTTCTTCTTCCAGCTATAGAAGGTGGCCTCGGAAATGCCCAGCTCCTCACAAATCTCCCTGACTTTCACTCCCGTTTCAGAAGCTTTAATGGCATTTGTGATTTGCTCTTCGCTATATCGTGACTTTCTCATAAATGCTCTTACCTTTCTTATCAATTAGTGGATGAGAATTACTGTATTAATATCTGGTACTGCAAAAACGGTATTAATGCAGTATTAAAGTGCGCGATTAGAATTGCGAGGGTTAAATTAAGTTATTTAGAATAAATATCATCATGGGATAAATCTTATTTTATTCTGAATGCCATTGAACGCCTTCCTGGTGCTGGGTTTTTGATATAGATTCATTCCATCCCAAATGCAGAAAAATACGACAATCATTGGAAATTCGGCATAGCCTGCTTGCAAAAAACTCAGGATATGCCTGTGAACTTTTGTCCTGAATTCGGGTTGAAATCGTTTACATCCATCGGGCTTCGCACCAGGTTTAATCGGAATTTTCCTGAATTTAATCGCTAAACTCTGACGCGAGTCTCATTTTTCGGACCAGCCTGGTTTGAAGTTATTAAATTGTGTCAGGCCCACTGAGCGCTTGTTAATTCATTTCAAGGACGTTGTACCGAAAAGCAGTTGCTGTACGTAATACTAAGGACCAGTCAATGAAATTGAGCGTAATGTCTAATGCCGCCTGGATGATGTCTGAGAAGATCGTCTCGGTATTCGGCGTCATATTTGTGACCTCCTACGTGGCAAAATCCTTTGGCCCAACGGTGTTTGGTCAAATGGCGTTTTCGACCTCGCTGTTCTCCATGGTGCAAACCGTGGCGATTTTTGGTACCGAAACCATCCTGTTCAAGCGCATCAGCAAAAGTGCGCCGAAAGGCCTGCGGCTGATGACCGTGGCGCGGACCATGCGCCTGGTGCTACTGTTGCTGACATCAATCCCGGTGTTGATTTGGGTCTGGTACAACATGCAGGAAAACTTCCTTGCGTTTGCACTGGCCTCGTTTATCTCGTCGGTGTTTGTCACCCAGGACACCTTCAGCGTTTATAACAATGCGCGGCTGGCGTCGCGGCTCAATACCATTGCTAACTCGGCCGGCTTGCTGCTGGGCTTTGCCATGAGCTTCACCATCGCCTGGCTGCACCTCAATCCACTGTGGCTCACCGCCTCGATTGTGGCCGTCACACTGGTGCCGTACGCCATCAAGCGCGTCAATTTCTATCGCGAACATCAGGATCTGGCACCGCCGCAGGACAAGCGCACCACCTACCTGCGCTACCTGATGTATGCCGGCCTGCCGCTGGCCATCTCCAGCATCTTTATCTCGGTGCAGGTGAAAGCCGCACAGATGTTCCTCGCGGGCATCGCCTCAGCGCGCGACCTTGGCCTGTTCGCCGCCGCGAATACCATTTCGGCTTCCTGGATTTTTATCCCGGTTGCCATCATCACTTCCTGCTTCTCGGAGATTTTCCGCGAGCGTGGAGCAGCCGCGATCAAGCTCACCGCGCGGCTGAACGGCTATGTCATGGGAGTTTCATTGCTGTTATTAGCGGTGATCGCCTTGTACGGCGAAAAAATCATCATCGCTTTATATGGTCACGAGTACACACAGTCCGGAAGTCTCATTACGTTACTGTCGTTAGCAACCTGCTTTTCGGCAATGGGGACCGTCGCTTATCGCTACATGGTGAAAGAGGGCGGGTTTAACTATCTGTTGAAGAAGATCATTTGTCTGATGGTCATCAGCCTGCCGCTGTCGTGGTGGCTGATCCAGGGCTACGGCATCATGGGTGCCGCCTGGAGCGTCTTCATCACGGAGTTACTGTCCCTGACCGTAATGAATTACTTCTTCAAAAACGGCGTCATCCAAAAAATTCAGGTTTCCTCACTCAACTACAAAACCTACAAATGAGGTCAGATATGATCAGGTTGAAAGACGAACTCAGAAGAAGCGTACAGTATTTCATCAAAAAGATGCCCTGGGCTTACCAGGATCGCATCTACTACTTTCACAAATTCCGTAAGCTGCCGAACCTGCGTCAGCCGAAGGTGTTCAATGAGAAAGTGCTGTATCGCAAATTCGTCTACGGCGACTACCAGTGCTATGGCCGCCTGTCGGACAAGTTTTCGGTGCGTGAGTACATTGCCGAAAAGGTGGGCAGTGAGTATCTGATTCCGCTGGTTTATGAGACCAGCGATCCGCACTCACTGCATACGCTGCCGAGCTGGAAGAACACGGTTATCAAGCCGAATCACGGCTCCAACATGGTCGAGATCCTGCTGGAAGAACCGGATGCGCTGAAAAAACAGCAGATTATCAGCGACTGCCAGCGCTGGCTGAAGACCGACTTCGCCAACGAGGCGCGCGAGATTCACTATCGCTATATTAAGCCGCGCATTCTGGTAGAGAAGTACATCGGCGATGGCAAAACCGCGCCGATCGATTACAAGTTTCACATGTTCAACAAGCGCGACGGCAATTTTGAATATGTGCTGCAGGTGATCTACAACCGCTGTAATCCGCTGCTGTCGATGAACTTTTACGTCAACAATCTTAACGAGGCGTATCACAAAATTCGTGATACCGGGCTGGATGTGTCACCGCTGCTGCCACAGCTGCAGCACGCGCTGGCGCTGAGTAAAACGCTGGCCAGCGATTTCGATTATGTGCGCGTGGACTGGTATATCGATGGCGAACAAATCTACTTCGGTGAGCTGACGTTCACGCCAGGCGCCGGGCTGGTCACCGGGTTGGATCGGGGACTTAATCAGATGATGGGTGATATGTGGATTCAGGATCGTCGCGATACGCAGAGATCGGACGTCACGGTGCCGGAAGTACCACTTCCAGCCGTATTGAAGAAAATTTGAAATCACACAGCAAAATAAAAAACCCCGCTTAGCGGGGTTTTTTATGCGCCGCGTTTACGGCATTGGCCAGTCGGCTGGTGTCTGGCTCATCACCTGAATAAACGCTTCTTTGGTGATGGACATAAAGTTATGCACGTTTTCCATGCTCAGCGTAATGCCGAGCAGACCGGTAACGAACCAGCATGACATCGCTACGCCCACGCCGCCGCACATCAGCGCCATCACGTGGTGGCTGTTCTGACGCAATTTAATTTTCATGGTGCTGGCGAAGAACATCATTAGCGCGCTGAGCAGTTCCCAACGCATGACGATCAGACTGGTAGTTAACGTAGCCATTGGCGAAAAACCTCTTGAGATCAGTAATATCCCTGACATTCATCGGACATCACTGGCGGCAGAAAAGGGAGGTCAGGGAAGCCCTTCTGTCGTCTTAATACAGCTTGAATCTGTGACTTGGGTCACATTATATCACTGGATTTGAAAATTTGAACAAAATTTAGACCTGGTATGGCAGGCAAAGAAAGGGCTGGAGGAAGGTGAAGAGGAGGGGAAAGGCGCGCCCGCGTGGGGCGCACTGACTTCAGCGTACCGGGCAGCACTCGCCGGTGGTGCGCTGGGCAAAGCTGTTCATGCCTTCGCTGCAGTCGAAGTTGACCAGACGCGGACGCTGCACCATCGCCTGGCGACGCATGCTGTGACGATAAGCGGTAGGGGTTTGCGAGAACTGACGGCGGAACACGCGTGAAAACGTCTGCTGCGAGTCGTAGCCGTACTGCATCGCAATGTCGAATACCGGACGCTGCGTCTGACGCAAGGCTTCGGCGGCCAGCGTGAGACGGCGTTCACGAATATAACCACCCAGCGTTTGTTTCGTAACCGTACGGAACATACGCTGCAGGTGCCATTTCGAGTAACCCGATTTTGCCGCCACTTCATCAATCGACAATGTTTTATCCAGATTCTGATCGATCCAGTTAGTCAGTGAATGGATGATTTCCTGTTGCATCATAGCCTGTTCCTTCTGCAAGGTTATCGCCTGGTTTGAAATTCGCTGTTTTGCTGGGGTGCGAGTATAATTCCTCAAGTTAACTTGAGGTAAAGGCCCTAAATGAAAAAAGAACGCAATTACCCGAAACCGGTGCTGACGCCGGGCGAAGTGGCGAAACGCAGCGGCGTGGCGGTATCGGCACTGCACTTTTATGAAAGTAAAGGCTTGATCAGCAGCACGCGCAATGGCGGTAATCAGCGCCGCTACAGCCGTGATGTGCTGCGCCGCGTGGCGATTATCAAAATTGCGCAGCGCATCGGGATTCCGCTGGCGACGGTCAGCGACAGCCTGATGCACGTGCCGGCGAATAAGCGCATGTCGACGCAGGAGTGGGACGCGCTGACGCAGCACTGGCGCGAAGAGCTTGATAAACGCATCGAAACCCTGACGCGTCTGCGCAACGATCTTGACGGCTGCATTGGTTGCGGCTGCCTGTCGATGCGCGACTGTCCGCTGCGCAATCCGGGTGACCGCCTGGGGCAGCAGGGCTCCGGAGCGGTCCTGCTCGATCCGCAACAGGACGAGCCGCAGCGTTAATCCGCTATACTAGATGCCAACCCTTAGCAGCAAGGAATCGCGCATGATTACCGTTCACCATCTGGAAAACTCCCGTTCTCATCGGGTGCTGTGGCTGCTGGAAGAGCTGGCGGTGCCGTATCAAATCAAACGCTATCAGCGGGAAAATACCCTGCTGGCGCCGGACGAATTAAAGAAAGTGCATCCGCTGGGTAAATCGCCGGTGATTACCGATGGCAATCGGGTGATCGCCGAATCGGGCGCCATCCTCGAATATCTGCAGCTAAAGTATGACAGCGAGCATCTGCTGGCGCTGCATGAGGAAGAGGAGCAAATTCAGGCGCGTTACTGGCTGCACTATGCTGAAGGTTCGCTGATGCCGCTGCTGGTGATGAAGCTGGTGTTTGCTCAGCTTGGTAAAAAGCCGGTGCCGTGGCTGCTGCGCCCGGCCGGCGTGGCGCTGAGTAAAGGCATTCAGAAAGCGTGGCTGAACAAGCAGCTGGCGCTCCACGGGCGCGTGATTGAGCAGCATCTGAGCCAGCAGCGCTTTTTTGCCGGTTCACGCTTCAGCATTGCCGATGTGCAGATGAGTTTTCCGCTGCTGGCGTTGCAGATGCGCGGCGCGCTGGGTGAGATGCCCGCCACGGCGCGCTGGCTGGAGAATATGCAGCAGCGCGCCGCGTGGCAGCGCGCGCTGGAGCAGGGCGGCCCGATTCAGTTCAATAACGGCTGAGGCGCAGCGGTAACGCAACGAAACAGGACGCCGCGACGCGCTGTCGCGGCACCGCAGCAAACCATCTGAAATGCCAGCCTTTTTCCTCCATGATTTCCTGCTCCCGCTAGCGTAACGCCAGCCATAATTGCGCCAGAGCTGCGCATTATCCTGCCTGCCAGGTGATTAGCAGTTGAAAACGCCACCCCAAACGCCAGATAATCGTTTGCCTTTTTTCCGCGTCACCCCTTTTTGACCTGGAATACGCGGCCACGTAATCGTTTGCCTGCTTTTCTCTCTGAGACATCTTCACCAGGATGATGCGCAAACGCGAGCCGCGCGGTGACCTATATCTTAAAAAACACAGAGGAATAACTATGTCTGGCGAATCACGCCCG
Source organism: Pantoea sp. R102 (assembly GCF_004916815.1). NCBI lineage: Bacteria > Pseudomonadati > Pseudomonadota > Gammaproteobacteria > Enterobacterales > Erwiniaceae > Pantoea > Pantoea sp. R102. Next base: position 19,315 of record NZ_SDFT01000056.1, on the reverse strand, counting down.
GCCAGGGGAAAACTGGACGCCTGGTTCCACATTTCAGCACGCGGCAGCAGCGTGCGGCAGGAAGTGCTGGCTGGCCTCACCACCTTTTTAGCGATGGTTTATTCAGTCATCGTGGTGCCTGGCATGCTCGGTAAAGCGGGCTTCTCACCGACGGCGGTGTTTGTCGCTACCTGTCTGGTGGCCAGCTTTGGCTCCCTCATCATGGGACTGTGGGCCAACCTGCCGATGGCGATTGGCTGCGCCATCTCCCTGACCGCCTTCACCGCGTTCAGCCTGGTACTGGGCCAGCACATTAGCGTGCCGGTGGCGCTGGGCGCGGTCTTCCTGATGGGCCTGCTGTTCACGCTGATTTCCGTGACCGGCATTCGCGCGTGGATTCTGCGTAACCTGCCGATGGGCGTGGCGCACGGTACCGGCGTCGGTATCGGCCTGTTTCTGCTGCTGATTGCCGCCGATGGCATTGGTCTGGTGGTAAAAAACCCGGCGGCAGGCCTGCCGGTGGCGCTTGGTCACTTCACCTCTTTCCCGGTGATCATGGCGCTGATCGGGCTGGCGGCGATTTTTGGTCTGGAAAAACGGCGGGTACCGGGCGGCATTCTGCTGACCATCATTGCGATTTCGCTGCTTGGGCTGATTTTCGACCCGGCGGTAAAGTGGCAGGGGCTGTTTGCCATGCCGAGCCTGCGTGATGCCAGCGGCCAGTCGGCAATGTTTAGCCTGGATATCATGGGCGCGCTGCAGCCGGTGGTGTTACCGAGCGTGCTGGCGCTGGTGATGACCGCGGTGTTTGACGCCACCGGCACCATTCGTGCGGTGGCCGGGCAGGCGAACCTGCTGGATAAAGAGGGCCAGATTATCAATGGCGGTCGCGCGCTGACCACCGACTCTATCAGCAGCCTGTTTGCCGGACTGGTGGGTGCCTCGCCCGCCGCAGTGTATATCGAGTCCGCTGCGGGTACTGCCGCCGGCGGTAAAACCGGCCTGACGGCGATTGTCGTGGGTCTGTTGTTCCTGCTGATTCTGTTTATGTCGCCGCTGGCTTATCTGGTTCCGGCCTATGCCACCGCACCCGCGCTGATGTATGTCGGCCTGCTGATGCTGAGCAACGTGGCCAAAATCGACTTCAATGATTTCGTCGATGCGATGTCTGGCCTGCTGACGGCGGTATTCATTGTACTGACCTGCAACATCGTCACCGGCATCATGCTCGGCTTTGCCGCGCTGGTGATTGGCCGTCTGTTTGCCGGCGAGTGGCGCAAGCTCAACGCTGGCACGGTGGTAATTGCTGTGGCGCTGGTGGCGTTCTACGCGGGCGGCTGGGCTATCTGACCACAATCCGGGCGTCAGTCCGGATTATTCTCTTTATCGCACACGCCGCACATCGGGTAGCCCCGCCGGGCGGCGTTTTGTTTTACACTTTCCGACGCAACATCGCTTCGATTAATATGATTCGCCTAAGGAAAGCATGGAAATCTTCTTTACTATTCTCATCATGACGCTGGTGGTTTCGCTGTCCGGCGTTGCGGCACGAATCCTGCCGTTTCAGATCCCGCTCCCGCTGGTACAGATCGCGGCCGGCGCGCTGCTGGCCTGGCCAACCTTTGGTCTGCACGTCGATTTTGACCCCGAACTGTTCCTCGTGCTGTTTATTCCGCCGCTGCTGTTTGCCGATGGCTGGAAAACGCCGATCAACGAGTTTCTGCATCACGGCCGTGAAATTATCGGCCTGGCGCTGGTGCTGGTGCTGATTACCGTGGTCGGTATCGGCTACCTGATTTACTGGCTGGTGCCGGGCATTCCGCTGATTCCGGCGTTCGCGCTGGCGGCGGTGCTGTCTCCGACCGATGCGGTGGCGCTCTCCGGCATCGTTGGCGAAGGGCGCATCCCGAAAAAGATCATGTCGATTGTCCAGGGCGAGGCGCTGATGAATGACGCGTCGGGCCTGGTGTCACTCAAGTTTGCCGTCGCGGTGGCGATGGGCACCATGGTGTTCACCTGGGGCGGCGCCAGCGTCGAATTCCTTAAAGTGGCGATTGGCGGCCTGGTGGCCGGGGTCGCCGTTTGCTGGCTGTATGGCCGTTCGCTGCGCCTGCTCAGTCGCTGGAGTGGTGACGATCCGGCAACGCAAACCGTACTGCTGCTGCTGCTGCCGTTCGCCTCTTACCTGATTGCTGAACACCTCGGCGTCTCCGGCATTCTGGCGGCGGTAGCGGCCGGTATGACCATCACCCGTTCCGGCATCATCCGGCAGGCACCGCTGGCGATGCGCCTGCGCGCCAACAGCGTATGGCAAATGCTGGAGTTTGTGTTCAACGGTATGGTGTTCCTGATGCTGGGCCTGCAGCTGCCGGACATTCTCTCCACCTCAATTGCTCAGGCGAACGCCGATCCTAACGTCGAGCTGTGGATGCTGTTCGCCGACGTCGGGCTGGTCTATGCGGCGCTGATGATCGTGCGCTTCGGCTGGCTGTGGATCATGAAGCGCACCAGTCTGCGCCTGCTGAAGAAAAAGCCGCTGGAGTTTTCCAGCTACTCGCTGCGTGAACTGCTGATCGCCTCTTTTGCCGGCGTGCGCGGCGCTATCACGCTGGCCGGTGTGTTGTCGATTCCGCTGTTCCTCAGCAACGGCGAACCTTTCCCGGCGCGCTACGAGCTGGTGTTTATCGCCACCGGCGTGATTCTGTTCTCGCTGTTTGTCGGCGTGATTCTGCTGCCGATTCTGCTGCGCGGCATGGAGAGCCACGACAAAGTGGGGCACCGTCGCGAAATCCAGAGCGCGCGTGCTGCGATGGCCGGCGTGGCGATCGAAAGCCTGCACAAAATGGAGCAGCGGCTGGAAAACGACGCTGAAGAGAACATCGATCCTGAGCTGCTGAAAGAGGTCAGCCTGCGGGTGATTGGTAATCTGCGTCGTCGCGTCGATGGCAAAGATGATATGGAACAGGCGCTGTTTGCGGAAAATCTGGAGCGCCGTTTCCGCCTGACCGCGCTGCGCGCCGAGCGTGCCGAGGTTTATCATCTGCGCGCCACTCAGCAGATCTCCAACGAGACCATGCAGCGCCTGCTGCGCGATCTCGACCTGCTGGAAGCGCTGCTGATAGAGAAAGAGGAATAGCCGCCGCGTTTTGCTGCTCTCCGATCCCGCGGCCGCCTGACAGACAGAGCGGCCGCTTTGCTACAGCGATAGCCGTGGCGCGTTATCCGGCCAGTGTTCACGGCAGCAGGCAATCCACGCCTGCGCGCTGCGCGACAGATAACTGCCTTCGCGCCAGATTAGCCCCAGACGCCACTGCAGCTCCGACTCCAGCGGCAGCCACAGCAAGGCCTGTTTATCCAGCCGCTGGCAGATCGGCTCCGGCAGGATCGCCAGCCCCATATCCGCCTGCACCATCGCGGCAAGAAAATCCCACTGCGCGCTGCGCAGCGCGATATCCGGCATCACTCCCTGGCGCTGAAACGCTTTCATCAGCTGGCGGTTAAGCGAAAACTCTTCGTTGAGGATCAGCAGGGGATGCTGAGCCAGCTCGGCCAGCGTCAGGCTGGTGCGGTTGAGCCAGCGCGCGCTGCGCGGCAGCAGCACGCACAGCGGATGGCGCATCAGTTCCAGCGTATTCAGCGGCAGCTCCGCATCAATCGGCAGGGCGGTCAGCGCAATATCCAGCCCGCCGCTCAGCACCGCCTGCTGCACCGTCAGGCCACCAAATTCGGAGATTTTCAGCTGTACGCCGGGATAGCGGCGGCGGAACGCGGAGATCGATCCGGCAATCTGCATGCCGACCATCGGCGGAATGCCCAGCCGCAGCTCACCGGTTTTCAGCTGGTTGATGTCACTGATTTGCGCCTCCAGCTGATGAAACTCCTGCAAAATCGCCAGGCCACGCTGATACACCGCCTGGCCGCTGTCGGTGAGATGCAGCTTGCGTCCCTCGCGCAGCAGCAGCGTGCAGCCCAGCTCTTCTTCCAGCTGGCGCAGCATTTTACTGATGGTGGGTTGCGTCACGAACAGCTTCTCCGCCGCGCGGGTAAAGCTCTGCTGACGCACCACTTCGGTGAAGTAACGCAGGGCACGCACGTCCATATACATTCCTTTTTGGCATAGTTTGAATAATTTTAATTCATTTCTTTCACACTCTGGCGCGGATTTATACTGCAACCCTGAATTTTTGAGGGGAAGAGAGAAATGGCGTCCGCGCTTCGTCCGCGCACCACGGATATCCTGCAACGCGTCACGGTGCCGCTGCAGCTGGTGCTGTATATCGCCCTGTTCGTTGCCAGTGGTCAGCTGGTGAGCTGGCTGCATCTGCCGTTACCGGCCAACGTCGTGGGTATGGTGTTGCTGTTACTGTTGATCGTCAGCGGTATCGTGCCGCTGCGCTGGGTTAAAGCCGGAGCCAACTGGCTGCTGGCCGAAATGCTGCTGTTTTTTATTCCGGCGGTGGTGGCGGTGGTGAATTACAGCGACCTGCTGCGCAGTGAAGGCTGGCGCATCTGTGTGGTGATCGCCGTCAGTACGCTGATGGTGCTGGCGGCCACCTCACTGGTGGTCGATCGCTTATACCGTTTCGAACTGGCGCGCGCGGCGCGTAAGCAGGGCGATCGTGACTGACTTTATCATTAGCCTGTTATGTCTGGCGCTGACGCTGCTGGTTTACTACCTCAATAAACGCCTGTACCGGCGCAGGCCTACACTGCTGCTGATGCCGCTGGTGTTAACGCCGCTGGTGCTGGTGGCGCTGCTGCTGCTGACGCACGTCAGCTGGCAGGATTACATCGCCGAAAGCCACTGGCTGCTGTGGCTGCTGGGTCCGGCGACGCTGGCTTTTGCGGTGCCGGTTTACGAAAACCTGCACATTATCCGTCGCCACTGGCTGTCGCTGAGCGTGGGCGTGATCACCGCCACGCTGGTGGCCGTATGCAGTTCGGTGTGGCTGGCGCGGCTGCTGACATTACCGGAGAGCATCCAGCGTAGCCTGGCGGTGCGCTCCATCACCACGCCTTTTGCGCTGGCAGCGGCCCAGCCGATTGGCGGCCAGCCCGATTTGGTCGCGCTGTTCGTGGTGATTACCGGCGTGTTTGGCATGGCGGTGGGCGACGTGCTGTTTTTACGCATCGCGATTAAGCAGGGCGTGGCGAAAGGCGCCGGCTTTGGTGCCGCCTCGCACGGTGCCGGCACGGCACGCGCTTATCAGCTCGGCCAGCAGGAGGGCGTGGTCTCCAGCCTGGTAATGATGCTCTCCGGCGTGCTCACGGTGCTGCTGGCCCCGCTGCTGGGACAGCTGTTGTGGCATGCCTGACGGGCAAATTTGAGCCTGGGCTCATATCAGAGTTTCCTCGCTTTGCTTACCGTTTGCGCGCGTAAACAACAAGGAAGCGAGAATGAAAAATACCACATTAGCATTAGGCCTGCTGCTGGCCGCCACCGGGACCAGTGCCGCTGAGATCGGCGGGCAGGGCGGCAGCCATTTCTGGACAGCCCGGATTAACAGCGACCGCACCGCACCAGGCGTGCAGGCAGCACTGGAGTATGTGCATGGTCATCAGCAAACCCATCTGCTCGACGCCAGCCTCGGCTACGGCTTTTCCCTCGGCGCGCTACAGGTAGCACCGCGTATCGGTGCATTCTGGGCCGATGTGAAAACCACCTCAACATCGAGTCGCGGCATGAATGGCGGGATTCGTCTGATGGCACCTCTGCCGCGGGCAGGGGCCACCTGGCTCTATCTGGATTACAACCTGTCGCCTGATTTTGCCAACCACAATCTGCATGCGCTGCATCAGCTGGAAGCGGGCGTCTATTACCAGCCGGCGAAGTGGTTATCACTCAGCAGCGGCTATCGCTACCTCTCCGTCAACGGTGATTATGGCCATGCCGATCAAAGCCTGATGGATGGCCTGTTTATCGGCGCTGCCGTGCGTTTCTGATCCCTCCACGGCCGTTCGCGGCCGTTTTCTGCCCGCTGTAACCCATTTTTACGTAAAGCTTTCCAAATAAAGTTGTGTCACGTCGCTGCGCTGTTTACCCTTTGCGCCGAATTATGTGTCCTTCATGGAGTGGATTGTTATGTTTAAGCAACTTGTTACGGGAAGCGTTTTAGGTCTGGCACTGCTGAGCGGCGGCGCGCAGGCGATTGAGGGCAGTGTTGACGTGGGTGAGCACAGCACCAACCTGAACCTTGGCCTCGGCACCGCTTCACCCGGTCTGTTTCTGAAAGGCAACTGGCTGCGCAGCGATCACGACGGCAGCACCTACGGCCTCGGTATGGGTTATAACCTGGATGTGGGTGATTTCCGCCTGGCACCGACGGCGAAAGCGCTGTTCACCCATCCGGAAGATGGCCGTGATGGCTTCACCGTGGCACTGGGTGCCGGTGCGCAGTATAACTTCAACAGCATGTGGGGCCTGTACGGCGAATATTACTATGCGCCGGAAGCGTTCTCCGATCGTCTGGACAGCTATAAAGAAGCCTCAGGCGGCCTGAGCTTTACGCCGATTTCACTGCTGAACCTGCGCGTTGGCTATCAGTACATTGAGCTGAACAACAAAGGCGACCGCAAAGATAACGTGCTGGTCGATGGCCCGTACGTCGGTGCGTCGCTGCGTTTCTGATGACTGGACCAGGTGCGCATGAATGCGCACCCTACGAAATTCCGTAGGGTCGCCATTTATGGCGACCTGGTCAATCACCGCACCCTCTCAATCTTAATGCGCTTTCCCCTGCGAAATGCCGACGCCCGTTTGTGAACGGATAAACTGTCCGCGGAATTTCGCGCGCTCCAGCGCCCCCTGCTGGGAATGATCGGTAATGGAAAACAGCCAGGTGCCGACAAACGCGACCAGCATCGAGAACAGCGCCGGATACTCATACGGATAGACTGGCGTTGCGTGTCCCAGTACCTGCACCCAAATGGTCGGGCCGAGAATCATCAGCACCACCGCCGTCAGCAGGCCCAGCCAGCCTCCCACCATGGCGCCGCGCGTGGTCAGCTTTGACCAGTACATCGACAGCAAAATAATCGGGAAGTTACAGCTGGCGGCAATCGAGAACGCCAGGCCGACCATGAAGGCAATGTTCTGTTTCTCAAACAGAATGCCCAGCGCAATCGCCACCACGCCCAGCACCAGCACGGTAATTTTCGACACCCGCAACTCTTCACGCTCGGTGGCCTGACCTTTGCGGATCACGCTGGCATACAGGTCATGCGACACCGCCGAAGCGCCGGCCAGCGTCAGTCCGGCCACCACCGCCAGAATGGTGGCGAAGGCTACCGCCGAGATAAAGCCGAGGAACAGGCTGCCGCCGACCGCATTGGAGAGATGCACTGCCGCCATATTGGTGCCGCCAATCAGCGCGCCGCTGGCGTCTTTGAAGACCGGATTAGCGCCGACCAGCAGAATCGCGCCGAAGCCGATAATAAAGGTCAGGAAGTAGAAGTAGCCCATAAAGCCGGTGGCCCAGAACACGCTTTTGCGTGCTTCTCGTGCATCGGCGACGGTGAAGAAACGCATCAGAATATGCGGCAGGCCGGCGGTGCCAAACATCAGGCCCAGACCGAGCGACAGCGCGGAGATCGGGTCTTTCACCAGACCGCCCGGCTGCATGATCGCGCTTCCTTTCGGATGCACCGCCATCGCCTCAGTAAACAGCGTATTAAAGCTGAAACCGGTGGCTTTCATCACCATGATGGCCATAAAGCTGGCACCAAACAGCAGCAGCACCGCTTTGATAATCTGCACCCAGGTGGTGGCGAGCATGCCGCCAAACAGCACGTACAGCACCATCAGAATGCCGACCAGCACCACGGCGATGTGGTAGTCGAGACCGAACAGCAGCTGGATCAGCTTACCGGCACCCACCATCTGCGCAATCAGATACAGCGCCACCACCACCAGCGAACCGCAGGCGGAAAGGGTGCGGATCGGCTTTTGCTGCAGGCGATAGGACGCCACATCGGCAAAGGTATAGCGGCCCAGGTTACGCAGGCGTTCGGCAATCAGGAACAGAATCATGGGCCAGCCGACGAGGAAGCCGAGCGAGTAGATCAGCCCGTCGTAGCCGGAGGTGTAGACCAGCGCGGAGATACCGAGAAACGAGGCGGCCGACATAAAGTCACCGGCCATCGCCAGGCCATTCTGGAAACCGGTGATGTTGCCGCCGGCAGTGTAGTAATCGCTGCGCGAGCGGGTGCGTTTGGACGCCCAGTAAGTAATGCCGAGCGTGGCCGCCACGAAGACCACGAACATGATGATCGCTTCGTAGTTGGTGGCCTGTTTTTGCACCGCGCCGGTAATGGCATCGGCGGCAAATACGCTGGCTGGTACGATAGCCAGCGAGGCGGAGAGCAGGCGCTTCATGATTTCACCTCGCTGACAATCTGTTTGGTCAGACGATCAAACTCGCCGTTGGCGCGCCAGACATAAACGCCGGTCAGCAGAAACGACACCACAATCAGGCCGACGCCGATGGGGATGCCGCGCGTCACATTAGTGCCGGCGTGCAAGGGCGTGCCGAGCCAGCCGGGCGCGAAGGCAATCAGCAGAATAAAGCCGACATACAGTACCAGCATGATAAGGCTGAGCAGCAGCGCAAACGACTGACGTTTGTGCACCAGCTCCTGAAAACGCGGATTGCTTTCGATTTGTTGCCAGACGGCTTCCTGTTGGTTCAGGGCTTCGTTCATCACATTTTCTCCAGAGGCAAGGCAGACAGAAAACTCACGGCAACGTGATTTAACTGGCTGAATATTCTAGTTATAAAGGTTGTGCGATGGTGAAAAGCATACGGCGTAAGGATGGAAGAGCGGAGAGTTGCCTGCCGGGGACAGGCTGATACTCTCCGCCGGGTCAATGCCGGTTATGGCATGGTGATCGACTGTTTCTCCTCGAGCAATTTCTCCACCACGCCCGGATCGGCCAGCGTTGAAGTATCGCCAAAGTTGCTGGTATCGCCGGCGGCGATCTTGCGCAGAATGCGGCGCATGATTTTGCCGGAGCGGGTTTTTGGCAGCGAATCGGTCCAGTGCAACACGTCTGGCGTGGCAATCGGGCCGATCTCTTTACGCACCCAGTTGCGCACCTCACTGTACAGCTCTGGCGACGGCTCTTCGCCGTGATTCAGCGTGATATAAGCATAGATCGCCTGGCCTTTAATGCTGTGCGGAATCCCCACCACCGCGGCTTCGGCAATTTTCGGATGCGAGACCAGCGCGGACTCGATCTCCGCCGTGCCAAGCCGGTGGCCGGAGACGTTCAGCACGTCATCGACGCGGCCGGTGATCCAGTAATAGCCATCGTCGTCACGGCGCGCGCCGTCGCCGCTGAAGTAGCGATTTTTAAACGTCGAGAAGTAGGTTTGCTCAAAGCGATCGTGATCGCCAAACAGCGTGCGTGCCTGGCCGGGCCATGAGTCAACGATCACCAGGTTGCCCTCGGTGGCACCGTCCAGCGTATTACCTTCGTTATCCACCAGCGCCGGCTGGACGCCAAAGAACGGTTTAGTGGCCGAGCCGGCCTTCAGCTCGGTGGCGCCGGGCAGCGGCGTAATCATAAAGCCGCCGGTTTCGGTCTGCCACCAGGTATCGACGATCGGGCAACGGCTGTCGCCAATCTTTTTGTAATACCACTCCCAGGCTTCCGGGTTGATGGGCTCGCCGACCGATCCCATGATGCGCAGGCTGCTGCGCTGAGTGCCGGCAATCGCTTTATCACCCTCGGCCATCAGCGCGCGGATAGCGGTTGGCGCGGTGTACAGCAGCGTGACCTTATGTTTATCCACCACTTCCGCCATGCGGCTGGGCTGGGGCCAGTTGGGTACGCCTTCGAACATCAGCGTGGTAGCCCCGCAGGCCAGCGGACCGTAGATCAGATAGCTGTGCCCGGTAATCCAGCCCACGTCGGCGGTGCACCAGTACACATCATCTTCATGATAATCAAAAACATATTTGAAGGTGGTGGCAGCATACACCAGGTAACCACCGGTGGTGTGCAGCACGCCTTTCGGCTTGCCGGTGGAGCCGGAGGTATAAAGGATAAACAGCGGATGTTCGGCCTCGACCGCTACCGGCTGATGCTGATCGCTGGCTTTCGCCATCAGTTCATGCCACCACAGATCGCGGCCTTCGCGCCAGCCGGTCTCTTTGCCGGTGCGCTGGAACACCACCACGTTTTTCACGCTGGTGACGTTTGGATTGTTCAGCGCATCATCCACGTTTTTCTTCAGCGGAATGCTGCGTCCGGCACGCACGCCTTCGTCAGCGGTAATCACCAGTTTTGCACTGGAATCCACTACGCGTCCGGCCACCGCTTCAGGTGAGAAGCCGCCAAAAATGACCGAGTGCACGGCGCCGATGCGCGCGCAGGCCAGCATGGCGACCGCGGCTTCCGGCACCATCGGCATGTAGATTGCCACCACATCGCCTTTCTTCACGCCAAGGCCGGTCAGCACGTTGGCGAAGCGGCAGACGTCGGCGTGCAGTTCACGGAAAGTCAGGGTTTTGCTCTCGCTGGCGTCATCGCCTTCCCAGATAATCGCCGGGTGATCGCCGCGCGTAGCCAGGTGGCGATCGAGACAGTTGGCGGCAAGGTTCAGCGCGCCATCTTCATACCAGCGAATCGAAATATTGCCGGGGGCAAACGAGGTATTTTTCACTTTGCTGTAGGGCGTCATCCAGTCGAGGATTTTGCCCTGTTCGCCCCAAAAGGCCTCAGGATCGTCAACCGACTGTTGATATAGCGCCGCGTACTGATCGGCATTTATCAGGGCATTCGCTGCAATGGCAGCGGGTACGGGATGCTTGTGTATTTGGCTCATGGCTGACCTCCTTGAAGATGTTAATCATATGTCAATCAAAGGTTAATTGAAGAGTGAGGCCGGGCTTTGTTTCTGTTTTGCAGTCTGGATCACGACCTTGTGTAAGGCTGAAAAGTCACCCAATTCAATCTGTTTACCGGCGCAGGAAATGAGGCAAAACCACTGGCTGGATCAATAAAATTATGAACCATTCGGTTAAATAAGCAGCAAACAGACCGGCACGTTTTTTCAGCAATCCTGAATAGCTATGCGGAAAATTATCGAATTAACACTTTTCATAACAGCGAGTTATGACAGGCGCATGTCAGCAGCATTTTATGCTGCCTGGCTGTGCAGGATTTAAGCTATCGCCCCAGGGGTTGCATTTACCGTAGTGAAAATGGTACTTATCTCGGCCCTGTTCAGCAGGTATCAACTCAGGCTGCATCATCGCGCGGGCGCATAATGCCGGCGCAGCGGTAATTGATGCAGTCCATTATAACCCTCTATTTTATCGGGCTTTTGCTCACTTCCCTGTGTGTAATGTCTTCTGCACCTTCGCAGCAGAGCAAAGGGGTTTTAACTGAGGAAATAACGCGTTATGAAAGGTTTTAAACTCACCCTCGCGTGGCAGATTCTGATTGCCCTGATTCTCGGCGTTATCGTCGGAACCGTGCTGCATAATCAGCCAGACGATCGTGAATGGTTAATCACTAACATTCTTACTCCTGCCGGCGACATCTTTATTCATCTGATCAAGATGATTGTGGTGCCGATTGTTATTTCCTCACTGATTGTCGGCATCGCCGGCGTGGGTGATGCGAAAAAGCTCGGGCGGATTGGTGTGAAAACCATCATCTATTTTGAAGTGATTACCACCATTGCCATTGTGGTCGGCATCACGCTGGCCAACGTATTCCAACCCGGCAGCGGCATTGATATGTCAACGCTGGCAACGGTGGACATCTCTAAATACGAAGCCACAACGGAAGCGGTGCAGGGTGCGCCACATGGCCTGGTGACCACCATTCTGTCGCTGATCCCGCAGAATATTTTTGCCTCGCTGGTCAAAGGCGACATGCTGCCGATCATCTTCTTCTCGGTGCTGTTTGGCATGGGGCTGTCGGCGCTGCCGTCGGAGCATCGCGATCCGCTGGTGACCGTATTCCGTTCCATTTCCGAAACCATGTTTAAAGTGACGCACATGATCATGCGCTATGCGCCGGTCGGGGTGTTTGCGCTGATTGCCGTCACCATTGCTAACTTCGGTTTTGCCTCGCTCTATCCGCTGGCCAAGCTGGTGCTGCTGGTGTACGTGGCGATTCTGTTCTTTGCGTTCGTGGTGCTGGGTGCGGTGGCGCGCTTCTGCAAGTTGCGTATTACGACCCTGATGCGCATTCTGAAAGATGAGCTGATTCTGGCGTATTCCACCTCCAGCTCAGAGACCGTGCTGCCGCGCATCATGCAGAAGATGGAAGCCTACGGCGCGCCGAAGGCGATCACCAGTTTCGTGGTGCCAACCGGCTATTCGTTCAATCTGGATGGTTCAACGCTGTATCAGAGCATTGCGGCGATCTTTATCGCCCAGCTGTACGGCATTGACCTGTCGCTGACCGATGAAATCATTCTGGTGCTGACCCTGATGGTGACGTCGAAAGGCATCGCAGGTGTGCCGGGCGTCTCGTTTGTGGTGCTGCTGGCCACGCTGGGCAGCGTTGGTATTCCGCTGGAAGGTCTGGCGTTTATCGCCGGCGTCGACCGTATCATGGACATGGCGCGCACCGCGCTCAACGTCATCGGTAACGCGCTGGCGGTGCTGGTTATCGCCCGCTGGGAAAACCAGTTTGATACCAAACAGGCCGCCGCCTACGAGTTGCAGCTGCGCACGCAAAACGCCAGCTAAGCGACATGCTCTCTGACTGAACCCGCCTTCTGGCGGGTTTTTTTATATTTTGCAGACAAGTCCTGTCGTGGTGAGCGGCTGAAGAAAGTTTAAATTTATACCCACCATAACCACTCGCATCCGCCGTAGATAATCAAGAAGGCAATTTACATAAGGACTCACCATGAGATTCCCCGTTTATTTGCACAAAACAGAAAACGGCAGCTGGTCAGGTTTCGTACCCGACGTGCAGGGATGTTTTTTTGCGGGCAACACCGTTGACGAGGCGTTGAGCGATGCATTTGGTGCAATCGATGCGCATGTGGAATCGTTAGCGGACGCAGGCAAGGCCATTCCAAAAGCAGCCAGCGTTGAAACCCATATTAATGATGAAGAGTGCCAGGGAGGTTACTGGGCTTTCGTTGAGATTGATCTCAGTCGTTACGAAGGTAAAGCGGTGAAGCTGAACATCACCCTGCCGCAAAACTTACTGACCAAAATCGATAGCCACGTAGAAGCACACCGCGAATACGGCTCCCGTAGCGGCTTTCTCGCCGCGCTGGCACGCAGAGAGCTGGCAAACATCTAGTGCTTCTTCTTAATCCAACCCGCCTTCTGGCGGGTTTTTTTATGTCCGCTGCCGCAAAAGGTAAAAAAATTGACCTGAGCAGGAGGAATTAACAATTCTATATGATATATAGTTTCAAGAATAAATTATTCCTGAAGGGAGCGAACATGAACATCGATCTGAGCCAGATGATCACCGAGGGCCGCAACCCGGCGAGCCAGAACATTGACGAGCTGAACACGGAAGCGATGCTGCGCGTCATTAACGATGAAGACAAAAAAGTGGCACTGGCGGTGGAAGCTATCGTGCCGCAGATTGCTGAGGTGGTGGATGCCATCACGGCGGCATTCAGCCAGGGCGGACGTCTGATTTACTGCGGTGCCGGGACCTCCGGCCGCCTCGGTATTCTCGATGCCAGCGAATGCCCGCCCACGTTCGGCACGCCGCGCAGTCAGGTGGTCGGGCTGATCGCCGGCGGCCATACCGCCATTTTACAGGCGGTGGAAAACGCCGAGGACAACCGCGAGCAGGGCGCGCAGGATTTAAAAGATATCGACTTTTCGGCGCGCGATGTGCTGGTCGGCATTGCTGCCAGCGGCCGCACGCCTTATGTGCTTGGCGCGCTCGCCTGGGCGAAGCAGCAGGGCGCCTTCACCGCCGCGCTGACCTGTAATCCCAACAGCGCCATGTCGCAGGCGGCGGACGTCGCCCTGACGCCGGTGGTGGGCCCGGAAGTGGTCACCGGCTCGTCACGCATGAAAGCCGGCACCGCGCAGAAGCTGGTGCTCAATATGCTGACCACCGGCGCCATGATCCGCAGCGGCAAAGTGTACGGCAACCTGATGGTCGACGTAGAAGCCACCAATCAGAAACTGGTGCAGCGGCAAATCAACATCGTTAAGCAGGCCACCGAATGTGACGATGCCCGCGCGCAGCAGGCGCTGGCAGCGTGCGGCGGCCACTGTAAAACCGCCATTGTGATGATACTGGCAGACCTGAGCGCCGATGAAGCGCAGGCGCTGCTAGCGCAGAATCACGGCTTTATCCGCCAGGCATTACACCACGCAGGAGCGCAATGATGGCGGCGATTACTGAAAGCTTATTGCGCGATATCCTGCAGGCGGTCGGCGGCGCAGGCAACGTCGTGCACTGCGGTAACTGCATGACGCGTCTGCGTCTGACGCTGGCCGATGCCGCGCGGGTCGACAGCGCCCGGCTGAAAACGCTGCCCGGCGTGCTGGGCGTGATTGACAGCGATGCCCAGCTGCAGATTGTGGTCGGCCCTGGCAAAGCGCAAACCGCAGCGGAAAAAATGCAGGCGATGCTGAACAGCGCCACGCCAGAGGCGCCGGGCGATCTGCACAGCATTGCCAGCGCGCAGAAGCAGCAGATGAAAGCGAAGCAAACCAGCGCGCTGCACCGTTTTCTCTCCTGCTTTGCCACCATTTTTACCCCGCTGATCCCGGGCTTTATCGGTGCCGGATTGCTGCTGGGGTTTGCCACGCTGATTGAGCAGGTGTTTCATCTTAATCAGCCCGGGGAACACGCCCGCTGGCTGCTGGATACCGTGGCTTATATGAAGGTGTTCGGTAAAGGGCTGTTCACCTTCCTCAGTATCTTAATCGGCTATAACGCGCAGAAAGCGTTTGGCGGCACCGGCGTGAACGGCGCGATTATCGCCTCGCTGTTTGTGCTGGGTTATGTCCCGAACGCGACCGTTGGCTATTACAGCGGCATGCAGGATTTCTTCGGCCTGACTATCGATCCGCGCGGCAATATTATTGGCGTGCTGCTGGCGGCGATATTTGGTGCCTGGCTGGAGAAACAGCTGCGCAAAATTATCCCGGATAATCTCGATATGATCCTCACCTCGCTGCTGACGCTGTTAATTACCGGCGCGGTGACGTTCCTGGTGATCATGCCGATTGGCGGCGAGCTGTTTAAAGGCATGTCGTGGCTGTTTATCCACCTGAACAATAACCCGTTCGGCTGTGCCATTCTGGCCGGTTTATTCCTGATTGCGGTGATGTTCGGCATTCACCAGGGTTTTATTCCGGTCTATTTTGCGCTGATGGAAACCCAGGGTTTCAATTCGCTGTTCCCGATACTCGCCATGGCCGGAGCCGGTCAGGTCGGCGCTTCGCTGGCGCTGTGGTGCAAAGCCGACAAGCATTCGCTGCTGCGCAGCCAGATTAAAGGCGCTATCGTGCCAGGTCTGCTGGGCGTCGGTGAGCCGCTCATCTATGGCGTGACGCTGCCGCGTCTTAAACCGTTTATTACCGCCTGCTTCGGCGGTGCGCTGGGCGGCTTCTTTATCGGGCTGGTGGCGTGGCTCGGTCTGCCGGTGGGCATGAACACGGTGTTTGGCCCGTCAGGACTGGTGACGCTGCCGCTGATGACCTCTTCGCAGGGCATCTTTGCCGGTATGGCGGTCTATCTGGTGGGGCTGATCGTGGCGTGGATCGGCGGCTTCGTCTTTACCTGGTGGGGCGGCACCAAAAACGTCGATTTAAGCTAGAAAAGCCTGCGCGAGCAGACCGTCAAGAGGTCTGATGTCATTAAATGGATGATTTTGCTGCAATTGTGGGCTGGCTCACAATTGCAGTATTTCGTTAGCGCTGCTTATTATTGAGCGTGAGAATTATCACCCGTCCAGACTTTACTGGAGTGGCTGAAGATAAATCACGTGATATTAATGCGTTATCACTATAAGCCTTATTTAAACCAGGGTTATAGCCTTTCATTTCCTGCGAAATTCTTATTTCATCCTGATAAATATCTCCGGGCTCGCTTTTGATCTGTGCAGCCATAAAGTCTATATAAGCAACAGCTTTCTCCTGATTTTCACGCATCAGCGGCACCCTCTGTGCCCGTAATTAACCACTTGATTCGTTTTGTGAAAATAGAGTTCGCCCATTTGCCCCTTTGTTCTTTTTTTCGCTGTGCTTTCACAGCGTCGCTGATTGCTTGTTACTGGAGGTTGTATGAGATTCACCCGGAATCCCATTGCGTTAGGGATCGTCGCTGCGCAGGCGGTGTTTTATTTCCCCGGCGTGGGGGAAGCGGCAACACTGGGCGCGTATAATCCGCGCGATAATGACCAGCAGAGCGGCGCGCTGATCGTTAACGGCGGCAGCGCAACCTTAACCGGTAATCAGGCGTTTGAGCCGGGCATTGACGGGGCGGTCAACACCACGCTCGGCCAGGTGACCATCGCGGCGGGCGCACAATACCTCAATCAGGCACGTCTCGATCCCGGTCCGCAAAACCTCGCCATCACCGTGCCGGATCCCACTACCGGCGGCAACACCACCTTTCAGGTGTTTGATTCCGCCAACCTGGTGGCGCAGGCACCGGTTACCGCCAGCACGGTGGTGCCGGATCTGCAAAACGTGAATGACAATCAGTATATCGACGCGCGCATCGCCGATGTCAGCGGCAGCGGCAGTTCGCTGGATGTCAGCATTGGTCAGGCTAACGCCAACAGCAGCGCCAGCACCAACGCCTGGACCATGGCGGCCAAAAACACCACGCTGTTTCAGGTCAGTAACGGCGGCACCCTCAACTGGAACAACAACAACCGCATCACCTTCAATGGTTCTGCGGCCAACGTTTCCGGCGGCCAGGTGACCGACAGCCTGGCGGTACAAAACCTCGCCACCTATAACGGCAGCTTTAGCGTGCAGACGCTGGACGGCAAAACCACCGCCTTCAACGTCACCAATGCCAGCCAGCTGCAAAGCTACAATAACTGGCTGGTGAGCCAGCTGCAGACCGGCAATCTCGCGCCAGCCAGCTACCTCAGCGCGTTCAATCAGGCGGTCACTATCACCAACGGCGATATTGTCTATAACGTCAGCGCCACTGCGCCGGATGAAGTGACGCAGCCGATAGGTAGCCGCGTGGTGATCAATGCCGAAGGCGCCGGTTCGCAGGTCACTATCGCCGCCGGTAAAACGCTGGAAGTGGTAGGGGCCAGCGATGGCGCGGTACGCGTGGCCAATGGGGCCAATGCTACCATCGACGGGAAACTGGCGAGCCGCGGCACCGCGCTGGCGCTGGATGGCGCGACGGCTACCAACAGCAGCAGCGGCGTCATCAACGGCGGCTTCCTCAACCGTATTGATGGCACCGGCGTCGGCGCGGCCAGCAACAACGCCACGGCGGTAACGGTGCAAAACGGCGGCGATTTCACTAACAACGGCGTGCTTAACCTCGGTACCACCGGCAGCAATCTGACCAACGGCGTGGCGGGCATCCGCCTTGATGCCAATGCGCAGGCCAGCAACAGCGGCAATATCAACGTGGGCGTCAACGGTTCCAGCGCGCGCGGCACCACTTCCGGCGTGCTGCTCACCAGCGACAGCAGCCGATTTACCAACAACAGCGGCGGCACGATTTATCTCGGGCGAGGCGCGCAGAACAGCCTGAGCGACAACGTGGCGGAGACCGCCCTGAACCAGAGCGGGCTGACCAGCGGCATTGCGCTGCTGGCCAACGGCAGCGCCACCAACGACGGGGCGATTGTGATTGGCTCGCGCGTACAGAACGCCGCCGGGATGTCGGTCAGCGGTGCCAGCAATGCCACGCTTATCAACAGCGGCACCATCGACGTCAACGGCAGCGCTGCGCGCGTGCCGCGCGAGAACGTCGGCATGCTGGTCACTAACAGCAACGGTACGCTGGAGAATCGCGGCACCATCAACCTCAACGGCGTTAACGGCACCGGCCTGAAAGTGCTGGCCACCAGTGGTAACAGCGCCGCCGCCAGCTCCACCGGGACCATCAACGTGGCAGGCGGAGCCGATCCGGCCAGCGGCACGCGCAACTTTGGCGTGTGGGTGGAAGGCCAGGGCAGCGGCACTGCCGCAGCGAACGTGGACGGGCCGATTAACCTCACCGGCAACGGCGCGATTGGCGTGCACGCGCGCGGCAACGCCACGGTTAATGTAACGCAGAATGCCATTCCCCGTTTCAGCACCGGCAGCAATCAAATTGGTTTTTTTGCCTATGGCCCGAATGCGCTGATCAACGTGGACGACAACAACGCGTTTGACGTCACCACCACTAACTCGACGCTCTTCCGCATCGAACAGGGCGCGACGTTTGACGGGACTAATACCACGCTGACCGCCTCCGGCGCGGGTGCGGTGGCGGTGAACGGCACCGGCGGTGGCGGAACATTGGTGAAGACCAATAACGCCACGATCAACGTCAGCGGCACCGGCGCCACCGGCATCAATATCGAGGGCGGTGCGCAGGGCAACATTGACGCGGCGACCACCATTACCCTCAGTGGCAGCAACGCCACGGGCGCGATTGCCGACGGGCAGAAACATACGCTGACCGGCGCCAACAGCCGTGCGCCGGTCGCCAGCACGCGGCTGACCTCCGCCGCAGAACTCAATTCGGCGCAGAACGGCATCACCGGCTATCTGGCGCGCAACCGCGCGCAGCTCAGCAACAGCGGCAACATCAACTTCAGCGGGGCCAATACCACCGGCCTGCGCGTGGAGAGCGGGGCGACCGGCAGCAACAGCGGCAACATCAGCATCAGCGACGGCGGCACCGGTATCGCGGTGAACAGCGCGGGCAGCACCTTCGCCACCACCGCCAGCAACAGCGGCAACATCGACGTGAATGGCGGCAGCACCACCCGCCGTACGCGCGGCGTCAGCGCCAGCGGTAGTCAGGCCGTGGCGAACCTCAACGGCGGTACGCTCACGCTCAACGGCAGTGGTGCCATCGGCGCCGAAGCGCTGGACGGTGCGCTGGTGAATATCGCCGCCGGATCGACGCCGATCTTTAACAATAGCGACCAGATCGCCTATCACGCTGCGGGTAACGGTTCGCGCATTCGCGCCGCCACCAGCGCGCTGGATGTCACGGTGCAAAAGCGCATTCTCGATCTGCTCGACCAGCTGCGCCGTGAGTTCGCCACCGCCGTGCTGTTTGTCACCCACGACCTGGCGCTGGCCGCGGAACGCGCTGACCGTCTGCTGGTGTTTCGTCACGGCGAGATCCAGGAACAGGGAAGCGCAGCGACGCTGGTCAGCGCGCCACAGCATCCTTATACCC
>NZ_SDFT01000055.1:0-28558 GCF_004916815.1 Pantoea sp. R102 | reverse complement strand
ACGCGCTGTTGCAGGAGCTGCAGCTGGCCAAGGACACCGCAGACAAAGCCAACCGCTCCAAAAGTGAGTTTCTCGCCAGCATGAGCCATGAGATCCGCACGCCGCTGCACGCCATCATTGGTCTGCTGGAGCTGGAAACCCGCTCGCAGCCGTGTGAGACGCTGTCAGAGAATATTCGCGTCGCCTACAGCTCGGCTCGCGCGCTGCTGTCGCTGATCGGCGATATCCTCGATCTGTCGAAGATCGAATCTGGCCAGTATCAACCCACGCCGGAAACCGTTTACCTGCCGGATGTGATCGATCAGGCGGTGACGCTGTTTCGCAACAAAGCCGAAAGCAAAGGGATCGATCTGCGCGTAGAGATGGACATCGCGGCCTACTGGGTACAGACCGATCCGCTGATGATCAACCAGATCCTGTCTAACCTGTTGAGTAACGCCATTAAATTTACCGATCGCGGCAGCGTAACCGTGGTGCTGATGCAGGGGATTGGCCAGGAAGAGGAAGGTTGTGAGTTCGTCATAGAAGTGAGCGATGACGGCTGCGGCATGACCGAGGAGCAGCAGCAGGCGATTTTTGAGCCATTTGTCCAGGTCGGTGAACGTCAGCAGCAGCAGATTGGCACCGGTCTTGGCCTGAGCATCTGCCGCAATCTGGCAGAGCTGCTGGATGGCGAACTGATTGTGGAGAGTACGCCAGGTGAAGGATCGGTGTTCTCCTTCTACTTCCGCGCGCCGGCCGGCGAACCGCGCGATCAAACCCAACCGCATCTGACACAGCCGCTGGTCACCGACAAGCTGTCAGTGCTGGTGATTGATGATCATGCGCCCAATCGCCTGCTGCTGGGTAAACAGCTGGAGCTGGCGGGCCATCAGGTGGTGGTGAGCGAAAGCGCCGTCGAAGCGCTGAAGCTGTGGCAGCAGGATCCGCTGCGCTTCGACTTGATCATTACCGACTGCAATATGCCCGGCATGAACGGGTTTGAATTTGCCCAGGCGCTGCGCCAGCATGAACGCCACCATCATCTGCCGCCGATCACGCTATACGGCCTGACCGCCTCCGCCGAGCAGCACATCATGCAGCGCTGCCTGCAGGCTGGCATGAACGACTGTCTGTTCAAGCCGCTGAATCTGGATACGTTGCTGGCGCAAATCACCCACTGTCCACGCCGCACGCCAGGCACGCCACACATGCCTGACAGCGAGGCCGCAGCCGTGACCGGGCAACCTGTTGCTGATACCGCCGTCGCCGCGCTGCCGGCCCCTGTGGCGGTTCCGACTTTTGCGCCGCTGCTGATGCAGCTGGCTGAGCGCGATCCTGCCAGCTGCATCACCCTGCTGGAAAGTATTCGCACCAGCCACGATGAATTGCTGGCGGCGCTGCAGCAAACCACTGATGCTCACGCGCTGTCACAGCTTGGCCATAAGCTGAAAGGCGGTGCCAGCATTCTTAACGCCAGCGCGCTGATGGAGCTGGGGCGCAAGCTGGAGAAACACCAGCAGGAAGGACACGATGTCGCGCAACTGATTGCCGCCATCGCGTGCGAAATTAACACCGTCAATGAAACATTAATTATCTTTGAACAATATCGGCTGAAAAATCAGCAGGTTTTATAAAAACATAATCTTATCAAGACATTTCTCGGTTCGCCGGGATAAGCCGCCAGACATAATGTCCGCCAGCGCCATCATATCGGTGTCGTAAAAGGGAGATCTATGTTTAATGCAAAAATTCTCATCGTTGATGAGCATCGCCTTGTTGCGGCTGGGGTGCAGGCTTTATTATTAATGAATGGCTTTAATTGTGTCACTACAGCAAACACAATTAATGATGGTATTGACGATGTTATTCATCAGCACATCGACATCCTGATTTTAGATCCTGATTTCAAAGAGAAAAATGGCATCGCCTTTTTACGCGATATCGTAAAATCTAAAACCTGGATGAAAGTCATTCTGCTCAGTCAGAGCAGTAACAATCACCTGCTTATACAATCGCTTAGTCAGGGCGCTAACGGCTTCGTGTCGAAATACGACCCGATTCAGACGCTGATCGCCGCCATTGGCTGCGTATTTAATAATGTAAATTATCTGCCCGGCGATATTCTTGACCGGCGCCAGCGCTATGTGAATGAACAGGATATGTTGTCGCGCCTGACCGAGCGGGAAACGCTTATTTTACGTCAGCTGGCGCAGGGAAAATCCAATAAAATCATTGCCTGTGAATTAGGATTAAATAACAAAACTATCAGTACTTATAAAACTAAAATTTTTCAAAAGCTCGAATCAAAGAATCTGGTCGATATTATCGAACTGGCACGGCGAAACGGTGCCTGCTGAAGCCAAAATCAAGACCAGTCTTGCGGATTAATTCGACTGAGGCATGGCATCATCACCTCGTCCTCACCCGGGATTGTTATAGAGATTGAGTCATACAGGAATTTATAACCACAGAGCTAATTTATTAGCCCAATCTTCATGCCATTACAGGGCGCGCAGGTTTCTTCCCGTGCCTGGCGAAAGTGGTCCGATACTTTCGTCTGCGACTTGCCGCCCTGCTTTTTTTTGATGTTTCTCACAGGCTGAGCGCCGCAAATTTCCAGCCCGCACTTTTCCCGCTAGAGTTCACTCATCCGACCACTCACTGAGTAAGTGATCATGACTGAGCGTTATCCGCATCTGTTTGCCCCGCTGGATCTGGGCTTTACGCAACTGAAAAACCGTTTCCTGATGGGCTCAATGCACACCGGTCTGGAAGAGCATGCTGATGGCGCTCAGCGCCTCGCTGCCTTCTACGCCGAGCGCGCCCGGGAAGGCGTTGCGCTGATTGTGACCGGCGGCATCGCGCCCAATGCGCAGGGCGTGGTGGCGCAGGGCGGAGCCATGCTGACGAACGAAACCCAGTGCGGCTGGCACCGCCAGATAACTGATGCGGTACATGCTCAGGGGGGCAAAATTGCGCTGCAGATCCTGCACGCCGGGCGCTACAGCTATCAACGCGATCTGGTGGCGCCCTCGGCGCTACAGGCGCCCATCAACCCGTTTACACCGCAGGCACTGAGCGAAGTGCAGATTGAACAAACCATCGCGGATTTCGCGCGCTGCGCCCGGCTGGCGCAGCAGGCCGGTTACGACGGTGTCGAAATCATGGGTTCCGAAGGCTACCTGATTAATCAGTTCCTGGTCGCCCATACCAATCAGCGCGACGACGGCTGGGGCGGTGATCTGGCGCGGCGGCAGCGCTTTGCACTGGAAGTGACGCAGGCGGTGCGCGCCGCCGTCGGTGATGCCTTTATTATTATTTTTCGCCTGTCGATGCTCGATCTGGTGAATAACGGCAGCTCGCTGCAGGAGACGCTGCAGCTTGCCACGGCGCTGGAGCAGCGCGGCGTGACGCTGTTCAACAGCGGCATTGGCTGGCATGAAGCCCGCATTCCCACCATTGCCACCTGCGTGCCGCGTGCCGGTTTCGCCTGGGTCACGCAGCATCTGCGCCAGCACGTCAGCGTACCGGTTATCGCTACCAACCGTATTAATCATCCTCAGGTGGCGGAAGAGATTGTGCGCGACGGTATTGCCGACATGGTGTCGATGGCGCGGCCATTTCTTGCCGATGCCGCGTTTGTCAGCAAAGCGCAGGCGGGCCAGCCCGACGCCATCAATACCTGCATCGCCTGTAATCAGGCCTGTCTCGATCAAATCTTTGCCGGCAAGGTCACTTCCTGCCTGGTCAATCCGCGCGCCTGTCATGAAACGCTGATGCCGGTCATCGCCGCCGCGCAGCCAAAACGCCTGGCGGTGGTAGGTGCCGGTCCGGCCGGTATGGCGTTCGCGCTGCAGGCGGCGCAGCGCGGCCATCACGTCACCCTGTATGAAGCCGATGCGCAGATTGGCGGCCAGTTTAATATCGCCCGCCAGATCCCCGGCAAGGCGGAGTTCAGCGAAACGCTGCGCTATTTCCGCCATCAGCTGGCAGCCGCAGGTGTTGAGCTGTGCCTGAATCATCGCGTCAGCGCCGACGAACTGGAACAGGCGGATGAAGTCATCATCGCGACCGGCATCACACCGCGCCAGCTGGCGATTCCGGGCATCGATCACCCCAGCGTGCTGAGCTATCTCGAGGTGATACGCGACAAAAAACCGGTTGGCCAGCGCGTGGCGATTATCGGTGCCGGCGGCATTGGTTTCGACACCGCGGAGTTTCTGCTGCAGCACGCCGATCGCGAGGAAGACTTCTACCAAAGCTGGGGCATCGATCGCAGCCTGCAGGCGCGCGGCGGTTTAGTACGTCCACAGCCGGCTCCTGCCGACCGCCAGATCTGGCTGCTGCAGCGTAAATCCGGCAAACCGGGCGCCGGACTGGCGAAAACCACCGGCTGGATCCATCGCGCCAGCCTGCAGGCGCACGGCGTGCAGATGTGGGGTGATGTGGAGTATCTGAAGATTGATGATGACGGGCTGCACCTGCGCCATCAGGGGGAAGCGCTGACGCTGGCGGTAGATAACATCGTGATTTGCGCCGGTCAGGAACCGCTGCGTACGCTGGCGCAGGCGCTGGCCGCACGCGGCAAAGCCGTGCGGCTGATCGGCGGTGCCGACGTCGCGCAGGAGCTGGACGCACGGCGCGCCATTGCTCAGGCCACTGAGCTGGCGCTCAGCCTGTGATTAACGCAGCTTGACCGAACGCAGCACCACAAATTTGGCGTTAGAGGCCACCAGCTCGCAGTTGCCAAACAGCTTCTTCATTTTCTGATGATAGCCAAGGTGGCGGTTGCCGACGATGCGCAGCTCGCCGCCATACTGCAGGCAGCGTTTGGCGTCACGCAGCATCTGCCACGCCAGGTGGTCGGTCACCGCGTGCTGCTGATGGAACGGCGGATTGCACAGCACCGCATGCAGTCGGTCCGACGGAAAACCGCTCAGCACGTTGTTAACCCGAAACTGGCAGCGCGCCAGATCCTGCGGTCGGTTGAGCTCAACGTTGAGCTGGCTGGAGGCCACCGCCATGTAAGATTCATCGACGAACAGCACCTCGGCCTGCGGATTCTGTTCCAGCGCCTGCAGGCCAATCACGCCGTTACCGCAGCCGAGATCGACGATTTCGCCCTCAATATCGTGCGGCAGGTGTTGCAGAAAGAAGCGCGCGCCAATATCCAGCGCCGCGCGGGCGAACACATTGGCGTGATTGTGGATATGATACGGCGTCTCGTCGAGCGGCCACACGGTGGTCGCCGGCACGTCCGCCAGCGCCGGCGCGCTGAAATGGCTGTAAATCAGACGCGCTTTTTTCCACGCCAGTGAGGTTTTACTCTCACCGAGAATGCGTTCAAACAGCTGCAGCGTGGAATTATGGATGTCTTTGGCTTTACCGGCCGCCAGAATCAGGGTATCCGGCGTGACGACCGTCCGCAGCGCGCGCAGCTGGTGCTCAAGCAGCGCCAGCGCTTTGGGCAGCTTAATCAGTACCGCCGCCGGGGCAGCCGGCAACGGCGCCAGGCTATCAAGAAAGTGTACCGACGCTTCATCCAGACCGTTGAGACGCAGATTCTGCCGGGCGGCCTGCTGGCTGAGCCACGAGTCGCTAACGTGCCAGATTTCCCGATCGTTCAGCCCGCAGGTCAGCGCGCCAAAGCTGTCATTGAATACCAGCACCGGGCCTGCCGGCAGCGCCTGCTGCAGCAAATATTCATCTGCGGCGTCCCACGCCTGTAGCGGGCTCTCTTCGCGCATCGGCGGGAAGCGCTGAAGCGTCAGCGTGCGATCGGTCAGTTCAAGTTGGCTCATGGAATCTCCGGCGTGGTACACTTTGCGCGATTTTCGCCCTGAAAAGGGGGCGCAGTATACTGTCTTTCGTCGGGAATCCCAATGCCATTAATCTATCTGCAGGGTTACCCTGAAAACATCCTCGAACAGGTGCAAGTGCTGATTGATAATCAGCGATTAGCCGCCTTTTTGCAGCAGCGTTATCCCGATACACACGACGTCGTCAGCGACCGGGCGCTCTATGACTACACGCAGGCGCTGAAAAACCGCTATATGCGCAGCGCGCCGCCGGTGAGCAAGGTCATCTGGGATAATAAAATCAAAGTGATGAAGCATGCGCTTGGCCTGCACACCGCCATTTCCCGCGTGCAGGGCGGTAACCTGAAAGCCAAGGCCGAAATTCGCATCTCGACCTTTTTCCGCCTCGCGCCGGAACCCTTTCTGCGCATGATCGTGGTACACGAACTGGCGCACCTGAAAGAGAAAGATCACAGCAAAGCGTTTTATCAGCTGTGCTGCCACATGGAACCGGACTACCACCAGCTGGAGTTCGACGCGCGCCTGTGGATGACCGAACAGGCGCTGCGCGGCAACGCGGCCTAAAGAAACTCCTGCGCTTTCTGGATCAGACTGGTTTTGGTCAATGCGCCAAGGAAGCGACGCTCCTGCGCATTATTCAGCACCGGTAAACGCTCCAGCGTCACGCGTGCAAACGCCTCCCAGCCTTCACGCATGCTCTGGTGCTGGTAAATGCAGGGGAAATTATCATCCATCACGCTGCTGACCGGCGAATCCAGCGTGATCTCCTGTGCCAGCACTTTGCGCGAAATATCATGAATTGATACTACGCCAAGAAACTGACCGGCCTGATTAATGACGTAGACGTAGCGCTCGCGCTTGAGTGAACTCACCGCCAGCGCCTGCCCGACCGATTCCGCCGGCTGCAGCGCCGCGCCGGGGATGATCAGCTGATCAACCCGCATATTATCAAAATCATATTTCGCTTCTGAACGATTAAGGTGATGGCTTACCACCGGATAGGTGCTGGCGGACTGCAGCCGGTAGACCAGCATTGACGCCAGCACCGAGGCGATCATCAGTGGGAACAGCAGGCTGCTGTTGAGCGTCATCTCCAGCACCATCAGCATCGCCATCAGCGGCGCCTGACTGACCGCCGCCAGCACCGCCGCCATGCCCACCGCCGCATACAGCAGCGTATTGCCCACCGGCAGATGCAGCAGCACGCCAGTCTGCGCCAGCGCCACGCCGAGCAGCGCACCAATCAATAATGAGGGTGTGAACAGGCCGCCAACCGCGTTGGAGCCGACCGAGAGCGTGGTCGCCAGCATTTTCAGCACCAGCAGGCCGAGCAAACCGGCCAGCAGATAGTTGCCTTCAATGATTTTCACGATCACTTCATAGCCGTTACCAAGGATATCGGTGGAGATCAGCGCCAGTAAGCCAACCGCAAAGCCGCCCGCGCCCAGCCTGAGCGGCAGCGAGCGCACGCGGCTGAACAACGCTTTGCTGCGTGCAATCAGCTTGATTAACAGCCAGCCCGCCACGCCCGCAGCAAAACCAATCACGACGGTCATCATCAGGCTGGTGACATCCATTTGAAACAGCGTATCGGAAAGCGGATAGAGCGCGCTGCGAAAACCGAGCGACCACATGGTCATCACCGCCACCGCCGAGGCGATAATCAGCGGAATCAGCCGCTGCAGCGCTGAAATACCAAAGGCGATTTCCGCGACAAAAATCGCGGACGCCAGCGGCGCGTGATACACCGACGACAGACCGGCGGCCGCCGCCATCGCAACGATGTCGCTGTTGCGCATATTGAGGGACGCTGGCAGCCAGCGCCCCAGCAGGCTGCCGCTCAGCGCCGACAGCTGCACCATTGGCCCCTCTTTACCAATCGACGCCCCGCTGCCGATACTGGCAATCGACGACAGCGCGCGAAACAGCGAGGTTTTGGTGGGCACCGCATCCAGCCGCGCGTTAATCACTTCAAGGTAATCGGTTTTCACCGTCTCCTGCTGCTCAATCGCCACCGCGTAGCGCAGGAACCAGCCGGCCAGCAGCCCGCCCGCCCCCACCAGTAGCGGCCAGAAGATCCACGGCCAGACGTGCATCGCGACCGTGA
Source organism: Pantoea sp. R102 (assembly GCF_004916815.1). Taxonomy (NCBI): domain Bacteria; kingdom Pseudomonadati; phylum Pseudomonadota; class Gammaproteobacteria; order Enterobacterales; family Erwiniaceae; genus Pantoea; species Pantoea sp. R102. The sequence goes on along the minus strand of NZ_SDFT01000055.1, from coordinate 20,650 downwards.
TTTCGCTGTCGCTGTGAAACAGCAAATGATTAATGAGATCGATGATGCCGCGAAACGCCAGCGTGACCAGCGAGGCCACCAGGCCCACCGGAATGGCGATCAGCAGTGTGGTCCAGTTCAGTGCGTGTTTGCTTCCGCTCACCCGGCGTCCCCGCATGTCGGTTAAAAAAGGGTTTGGCATCATCATATTGGAATGCGGATCGCAGGATCAAATTTCGCCTGCCTGCGCCGCCAGGGAACATGCTACTCTGCCGCTTTCAAAGTGCAGGAGAGCCAGCCGTGATACGTTTTGCCATTGTGGGAACCAACTGGATCACCCGCCAGTTTATCGACGCCGCGCATGAGAGCGGCAAAATGAAACTGAGCGCCGTCTATTCACGCAGCCAGCAGCAGGCCGACGCCTTTGTCGCGGATTATCCCTGTCCGCTGACCTTTACCTCACTGGAGGCGCTGGCGGCAAGTGCGGAAATCGACGCGGTGTATATCGCCAGCCCCAATGCGCTGCACTGTGAGCAGGCGCTGCTGTTCATGTCGCACGGCAAACACGTCATCTGCGAAAAACCGCTGGCCTCTAACCTGCGTGAAGCTGAGGCGATGATTGGCTGTGCGCGTCAGCATCAGGTGGTGCTGTTTGAGGCGTTCAAAACCGCCAGTCTGCCGACGTTCCTGCGCCTGCAACAGGCGCTGCCGCAGCTGGGCACACTGCGCAAAGCGCTGTTCAACTACTGTCAGTACTCGTCACGCTATCAGCGCTATCTCGACGGTGAGAACCCGAATACCTTCAACCCGCGCTGGTCCAACGGTTCGATCATGGACATTGGCTACTACTGTCTCGCCGCTGCCGTTACTCTGTGGGGCGCGCCGCAGCAGGCGAAAGCTGAGGCCTCGCTGCTGGCAAGCGGCGTCGATGCGCACGGCGTGGTAGTGCTGGACTACGGCGATTTCGACGTCACGCTGCTGCACTCGAAAGTCAGTGATTCCCTGATTCCCAGCGAAATCCAGGGCGAAGCCGGCTCGCTGGTGATAGAAAAAATTTCTGAGTGCCAGCAGTTGCGCCTGATTCCGCGCGGCGGCGAGAGCCAGAACCTGACGCAGCCACAGCACATCAATACTATGCTGTATGAAGCAGAGACCTTCGCCCGGCTGGTGGAAACGCGCCAGGTGGAGCACCCTGCGCTGGAGGTTTCACGCATAACCGCCCGGTTGCTGACAGAGATTCGTCGCCAGACCGGCGTGGTGTTTCCGGCGGATCGGAAAGAAGTGTAAATATTGCAAAATATTACAGCTCCCCCATTGAATCTGCTCGCGCTTGCACGTATGTTGGCCGCAGCAAAGGGGAGTAACTTGTAAGCTGACCGATCGTCATTACGATGCGTAGCGCATCCGGTCGTCAGGCAACCCGGAATTGATTCTGTGTTGTAAGTGAGACCTTGCCGGAAGGCGAGGTTTGCTTGCAGCTCTATAAAGCGGCTGACGTCTTCTGACTCAGCCGTTTTTCATTTTCAGGACAGGATACGACTATGCACTCTGTAGGCACACCGTTACTCTGGGGCAGCTTCGCTGTCGTCGTGCTCATCATGCTGGCGATCGATCTCTTCTTACAGGGACGACGCGGCGCACAAACCATGTCATTCAAACAGGCTGCCGTCTGGTCGCTGGTATGGATCTCCGTTTCTCTGCTGTTTGCCGCCGCGTTCTGGTGGTATCTCGACGGCAGCGCCGGGCGCGAAGTGGCAACCGCGCAAACCCTGGCTTTCCTGACGGGTTACGTACTGGAAAAAGCGCTGGCGGTCGATAACGTCTTCGTCTGGCTGATGCTGTTCAGCTACTTCGCCATTCCGTCTAATCTTCAGCGCCGTGTGCTGATTTACGGCGTGCTGGGCGCGATTGTGCTGCGTACCATCATGATCTTTGCCGGCAGCTGGCTGGTCACACAGTTCAGCTGGATCCTCTACATCTTCGGCGCTTTCCTGCTGTTTACCGGCATCAAAATGGCCTTCGCTAAAGAGGGCGATGACGCTGCCGTCGGCGATAAGCCGGTGGTGCGCTGGCTGCGTAAGCATCTGCGCATGACCGATGAACTGCACGGTGAAAAGTTCTTCACCCGCAAAAACGGCGTGCTGTTTGCCACACCGCTGCTGCTGGTGCTGATTATGGTGGAGCTGAGCGATGTTATTTTCGCTGTCGACAGTATTCCGGCTATTTTTGCCGTCACTACCGACCCGTTCATCGTGCTGACCTCTAACCTGTTCGCCATCCTTGGCCTGCGCGCTATGTACTTCCTGCTGGCCAACGTGGCAGAGCGCTTCTCGATGCTGAAGTACGGTCTGGCGATCGTGCTGGTGTTTATCGGTATCAAGATGCTGATCGTCGAGTTCTACCACATTCCGGTGGCGATCTCGCTGACGGTGGTCGGCGTGATTCTCGGCGGTACGCTGCTGATCAATGCCTGGGTAAACCACAGAAACGACCAGAAAGGCATCTCACGATAATCTTCTGCAGGGGCGCTAATCGCCCCTGCTTTGTTTCGCCAGTGCCAACCTTCGCGTTTCATATCTCTGTCACACTTCCCGTCATCAGCAGATCAAAAAACCGATCTGGCGCGCACCGGCAGAATTATCTCTTTTCTCGTCAGCTCTTTTCCTTATACTCCGCCGGGCAAACCGTTTGGCGCGGAGCAACCGCGCACAACACTCATACCGCGATAAAAAGACCGTAATATGCTAAATAATCTTCTTCGACCGCTGGGTGCGCTGTTCTCAGGAAGCCTGGTAAAACAAATCATGATCGGCCTGATTGCCGGCGTGGCGCTGGCGTGGCTTTCACGCGATGCCGCGCTGGCCGTGGGCCTGCTGGGTGAACTGTTCGTGCGCGCGCTGAAAGCCGTGGCACCGCTGCTGGTACTGGTGCTGGTGATCTCCTCGATTGCCAACCATCAGCAGGGGCAAAAAACCAATATTCGCCCGATCATTATGCTGTACCTGCTCAGTACCTTCTTCGCGGCGGTGGTCGCGGTGATTTTCAGCCATCTGTTCCCGCAGACGCTGTCGATGGACGTCGGCGCGACCGAAATTACCCCGCCGTCCGGCATCACCGAAGTGCTGCACGGCCTGCTGATGAGCATGGTCGCCAATCCGATTGAAGCGCTGATGAACGCCAACTACATTGGCATTCTGGTGTGGGCGATTGGCCTTGGCCTGGCGTTTCGTCATGCCAGCCCGAGCAGCAAAGCCTTCCTGAATGACGCGTCGAATGCCGCGACCTGGGTGGTGCGCTGTGTGATTCGCTGTGCGCCGCTGGGCATTTTTGGCCTGGTGGCATCGATTCTGGCCTCAACCGGCTTCGGTGCGCTGTGGCAATATGCCCACCTGCTGACGCTGCTGATTGGCTGCATGCTGATTATGGCGCTGGTGGTCAACCCGATGCTGGTGTTTCAGAAAATCCGCCGCAATCCTTATCCGCTGGTGTTTACCTGCCTACGCGAAAGCGGCGTAACGGCGTTCTTTACCCGCAGCTCGGCCGCGAATATTCCGGTCAACATGGCGCTGGCCAAACGCCTGAATCTGGATGAAGACACTTATTCGGTATCGATTCCGCTGGGCGCGACCATCAGCATGGCGGGCGCGTCAATCACCATTACCGTACTGACGCTGGCTGCGGTGCACACGCTGGGCATTGCCGTGGACGTACCCACCGCTATTCTGCTGAGCCTTGTCGCCTCGCTGTGTGCCTGCGGTGCGTCCGGCGTGGCGGGCGGTTCGCTGCTGCTGATTCCGGTTGCCTGCAACATGTTTGGCATCCCTAACGATCTGGCGATGCAGGTGGTTGCGGTCGGTTTTATCATCGGCGTACTGCAGGATTCCGCCGAAACCGCACTCAACTCCTCGACCGATATTCTGTTTACCGCCGCCGTATGTCAGGCGGAAGCGGAACGTCAGCCTCGCACCGCCGGTTAACCCGCGTCGCGGCACCCACCGGTGCCGCGCTTTAACCGCTGCCGCTTTAAAGCGTCACGCCACTCTTGAAGATCGCCAGCTCGCGGAAATCATTAGCTTCATTGCGCGCCGGCTGGCCGTTCGCAATCGCCACAATAGTCTCAACAAACTCCGCCAGCAGCGCCTCCATGCTGGTGCCCTCCAGCAGCCGTCCGGCATTGAAATCAATCCAGTGCGGCTTTTTCTCCGCCAGCGGCGTGTTGGTGGCGATTTTCACGGTGGGCACGAAGCCGCCGTACGGCGTGCCGCGCCCGGTGGTAAACAGCACCATATGGCAGCCGGCTCCGGCCAGCGCGCTGGTGGCGACCGCATCGTTACCGGGCGCGCTGAGTAAATTGAGCCCCGGCGTGCGCAGCCGCTCACCGTATTTCAGCACATCCACCACCTGACTCTGTCCGGCTTTTTGCGTACAGCCCAGCGACTTCTCCTCCAGCGTGGTGATGCCGCCCGCCTTGTTGCCAGGCGATGGATTTTCATAAATCGGCTGCTGATGATCGATAAAGTAGCGCTTGAAGTCGTTAATCATCGCCACCGTTTTGTCGAAAATCGCCGCATCACGGCAGCGGCTCATCAGGATGCGCTCGGCACCAAACATCTCCGGTACTTCGGTCAGCACCGTGGTGCCGCCGTTGGCGATCATCTGGTCAGAGAAACAGCCGAGCAGCGGATTGGCGGTGATGCCGGAAAAGCCGTCCGAGCCACCGCATTCGAGACCAAACTTCAGCTCGCTCAGTTTGCCCGGCTGGCGGCGGTCGTGACGCATCACGTTGTACAGCGCATGCAACCGCTGCAGGCCGGCTTCCACTTCATCATCCTGTTTCTGACACTCCATAAACTGCACGCGCTGACTGTCGAAGTCGCCCAGCGTGTCGCGAAAGATATCGACCTGATTGTTTTCGCAGCCGAGTCCAATCACCAGCACCGCGCCGGCGTTAGGATGGCGCACCATATTTTGCAGCATGGTGCGGGTATTTTCATGATCCTGACCCAGCTGTGAACAGCCGAAAGGGTGGCTGAACAGGTGCACGCCGTCGATGTCAGCCGCGTCGTCACTTTCCCGCAGAAAACGTGACACAATCTGCCGGGCGATACCGTTAACGCAGCCGACGGTCGGTAAAATCCACAGCTCGTTACGAATGCCAACCTCGCCCGTGGCGCGACGATAAATCTGCACCTCACGATCCGCCGCCTGCGGTGGCAGCGTGAGGTGTTCCGGCTGGTATACGTACTCGTCGACATCGCTCAGATTGGTGCGCGCGTTGCTGGAGTGAATCAGCTCGCCTACGGCGATCGGCTGAGTGGCATGGGCAATCGGCAACCCATACTTAATCACCTGCTCGCCACTGATGAGCGGTTGCAGCGCAAACTTGTGGCCGCGCCCGATATCCTGCTGCAGCGTAATCCGCTGTTCTGTGACGATAACCTGGGTGCCGGCCGTCAGATCCTGCAGCGCGACGGCGACGTTGTCGCGTGAATGTATTTTGATTGCCTGTTGCATCGCGTTATCTCAGTTGGCTAAGGGCCGTCCGCATGCCGTGGACGAGAATGTTATGCAGCTGCTGGCTGACCGCCGGGACCAGGCCGGGCCGCTGGGTTAAATCTTCGCCCCAGTGCTGCGCGTCGCTCAGCACGTCGCTCACCAGCTGCTGCGGGGTGAGTTGATCGGCGAGGACCGCCGGCCACAGCCGGGCAAAACGCTGCAGCCAGTGCGCGTCATCCTGCAGCGGCCACTGCCGGTCATCCTGCTGGCCGCGATAAAACGCCAGCAGCGCGGCAAAGGCAAAGATGAGGCGCGGCGGCCAGTCGCCACCCTGCTGCTGCGCCTGCAACAGCGCCGGCAGCAGGCGCGTGCGGAATTTGGTCATGCCGTTGAGCGCAATCGCCAGCAGCGCATGGTGAATAAACGGATTGCGAAAGCGGCGCTGCACCGCATCGGCAAAGGCGTGCAGCTCGGCGCGCGGCAAATCCAGCGTCGGAATCACCTCTTCGCGCAGCAGCGCATCGACAAAAGCGGCCAGCTGCGCATCGTTCATGGCCTCACCCACGCTCGCCAGCCCGGCCTGAAACGCCACCGGCACCAGCGCAGTGTGCGCCCCGTTAAGGATCGCCACCTTCTGCGCTTTGTACGGCGTGATGTCATCCACCCGCCTGACGGCAGGCGCCAGCGCCGTCAGCTGCAGCTCATGCATCAGCGCATCCGGTCCCTGAAGCACCAGCTGGTAATAGCGCTCCCCGGCCACCAGATAGCGGTCGTCATAGCCCAGTTGGGCTGCAATCTGTGCGCCATCCGGCGGATAGCCGCTGACAATGCGATCCACCAGCGTGTTGTAAAAGGCGCAGTGCTGCGTCACCCACTGCATAAAGGCCGCTGGCAGCCGCCACTGCTGGCAGTAACGCAGCACTAACGCGCGCAGCGTATCGCCGTTATGGTCGATCAGCTCACACGGCACGATCAGCCAGCCTTTATCGGCGGCACCGGCAAAGTGCTGATAACGCGCCCACAAAAGCTGCGTCAGTTTGCCGGGAAACGACGACGCGGGTTGATCCTCCAGCCGATCCTGTTCGGCATACGCGATGCCGGCCTCGGTGGTGTTGGAGAACACAAAACGCATCTGCGGCGCGCGTGCCAGAGCCAGGAATTCATCGAACTGCTGATAAGGCTGGATTTCACGATTAAGGCTGCGGATCAGCCGGGTTTCACTGAGCGGTTGCCCCGCTTCATTCAGGCCGCGCAGCAGCGTGGTGTAGAGGCCATCCTGCTGATTGAGCGTCTCCGTCTGCATCCGGTTGCGCGGTCGCACCACCACCACGCCGGCATCGGTGCCCTGATGTTCATTGAGCCAGTCGAGCTGCCAGTCGATAAAGGCACGCAAAAAGTTGCCTTCGCCGAACTGGATCACGCGTTCGCTATAGCGTGCGCCGGGGAAATCGCGGCGGTTGAGTCGCAACATGTCGCTTCCTTGAAGATGAAATCGGTCAGCTAATGCGCAAAAGTTATCATACCAATTTCAGCGACAGGGAGATTTGTTTGCCAACTGCGTCACATTATCCATCATTGCCATACGGCGAAAGCCGGCGTGCCGCTTATTTCCATCAACTTAAATATATGTATATTCTATTAATTAAAGATAAAACCTGAGCAGGCGCACAGGTTCTTAACTTACCAGATGGTATAACAGCTTCAGCGCTTTGCGACATCGCAGGGTAAGTGGTATAACAACTTACCGTCTTTCACAGAACCGAATAATCATGGACCTGAACGAATCACGCCGCCTCTACCAGCAACTCGCCAGCGAACTTAAGCAGCGCATCGAAGCGGGCAGTTATGCCGTGGGGGCAAAGTTACCGGCAGAGCGGATGATTGCGGAGGCGCACCATGTGAGCCGCACCGTGGTGCGGGAAGCGATCATCATGCTGGAGGTGGAAGGCTACGTGGAGGTGCGCAAAGGGTCCGGCATTCATGTGATCAGCGACCAGCCACAACCGCGCGACAGCGCCGCCGATCAGCTGGAGTTTGCCAGCTATGGCCCCTTTGAACTGCTGCAGGCGCGCCAGCTGATTGAGAGCAATGTCGCCGAATTTGCCGCCACGCAGATCCGTCCACAGGACATCGTGGCGCTGCTGGCAATTCAGGAAAAAGCCCGGCAGGAAGATCACGCGCGCGATTCGACATGGGACATGGAGTTTCACGTGCGCATTGCCCAGGCCACCCAAAACAGCGCGCTGGCCGCCATCGTAGAGAAAATGTGGCGGCACCGGCTGCATAATCCTTACTGGCTCAAGTTGCACGAGCACATTGACGCACGCCATATCACCAGCTGGTGCGACGATCACGATCAGATTTTAAAAGCGTTAATGCGTAAAGATCCCGCCGCCAGCAAACTGGCGATGTGGCAGCATCTGGAAAATACTAAACAGATGCTGTTCGACGCCACCGCCGATGACTTTGAATTCAACGTCGACCGCTACATGTTCGCAGAAAATCCGGTGATCCTGCCCTGAAGCCACGATGGCAGAAACGCTGCATTTTCAGGCTAAAAAGTCAGTTAATCTGCAATAGTGTCAGCTCGTGTAAAGCTCCTTTTGACCATCTGCGTCAAAAGGTAAAACTCCTGTGCGACCGCGACTTTACACTGTCTGAATCCCGCGATTTTTGTTACAGTTATCGCCCTTTTCTTACCCTTTGCGACAGGGCTATAAAAAGTCGCTGATTTAACAATCAATTCTGGATGGATCCGGAAATCCTGCTCAGGTGGCATACCTAAAATGTATAACTTAACCCGCCTGCGCCTAAGCCCCTCACGGGCACGTTTAACAATGATGTTCAGGAATGATTGATGGATATTTTGCAAGCATTGCTGCATGCCCTGTGGCAGCAGGATTACGAAATGCTCTCCGACCCCACGCTGGTGTGGGCGATTTATGGCGTGTTGTTCATGATTCTGTTTCTCGAAAATGGCCTGCTGCCCGCCGCGTTTCTGCCTGGTGACAGTCTGCTGATTCTGGTCGGCGTGCTGATCGCGAAAGGCACCATGAGCTTCCCGCTGACCCTGCTGGTGCTGACCACCGGTGCCAGCCTCGGCTGCTGGGTCAGTTACATTCAGGGCCGCTGGCTTGGCAATACGCCGACGGTGCAGAAATGGCTCTCCCATCTGCCCGCGCAGTATCATCAGCGCGCCCACAGTCTGTTCCACCGCCACGGCTTGTCTGCGCTGCTGATTGGCCGCTTTATCGCCTTTGTCCGTACCCTGCTGCCGACCATTGCCGGCCTCTCTGGCCTGAGCAATGCCCGCTTCCAGTTCTTTAACTGGATGAGCGGCTTCCTGTGGGTGCTGATTCTTACCGTGCTCGGCTTTGCGCTGGGGAAAACCCCCATTTTCCGCCGCTATGAAGATGAGCTGATGTTCTGCCTGATGCTGCTGCCGCTGGTGCTGCTGGTCATCGGTCTGGTGGGTTCACTGGTAGTGCTGTGGCGTAAACGTCAGGCGGGTCAGAACGGGAAGTCACAGTAATGACAGGGTTGCGTAATTTCCCCAGGCGTTTACTCCCCTGGCTGTGCGCTGGTGTGCTGGCGCTGCTGGCTATCGGCATTGTGCCCAAACTGATGCAGCATGAAACGGTGGTGAAGATCCGCGTGGCACACAGCGGCACCAATCTGCCGGACGGCTTTTATCTCTACCAGCAGCTTTCGGCGCAGGGCGTGCGGATTAAAAGCATTACCTCGGCAGGCGATGCGCTGGTCATTCATTTTGAGAATGAAGAGCAGAGCCTGGCCGCGCAGAAAGTACTGCGCCGCCTGCTGCCACAGGGCTTTGTCGTGGCGGCGGGTCCGCAGGCGTCACAGCAGGTGGTGGACGCTAATCGCCCCACCTATAGCTGATCCCCGCCGTCGGGTTCACCGCCCGGCGGCACCTCAATCCTCGCTATCCCCGCGTGTTTTTTGAATTTTTTCGTCTGCTGTCTATTCTTAAGTAAGCGCGAGCAGACGACAAGCTGGGATGCCCCTCCTGTCCGGTTTGCGACAGGTCGTCAACAATGGAAGGTAAAAACCTGATGAAACAACAACTACTGCTGGGTGCGATTCTTTTCTCTCTCTCGGGTTCACTGCTGGCAGCGGAATCGCTGTGTCAGCAAAAACAGCAGGATATTCAGCGCGAAATTGAGATGGCGAAACAGCACGACAACCAGCGCCGGGTCACCGGACTGGAACGCGCGCTGACTGAAGTCCGCGCTAACTGCACTGACGAGAAACTGAAATCCGCCCACGCTGAACGCATTGAAGCCCAGCAGCATAAAGTAGCTGAGCGCGAGCGCGAACTGCAGCAGGATCGCCAGGAAGGCAAAGACCAGGAGAAGATCGGTAAGCGCGAACGGAAGCTGGAAGAGGCACGCCAGGAGCTGAAAAAGCTGCAGGCCGAGCCTTATTAATCGGACTTGAATAAATGATGTAATGGAGAACACCATGGCTAAAGACACCACATCTGAACATCTGCGTGCGGAACTGAAAAACCTTGCCGACACCCTGGAAGAAGTGCTGAGCAGCTCGGCTGATAAGTCGAAAAGCGAGCTGGATAAACTGCGTCACAAAGCACGCGGTGCCATTGAGAGTTCACGCGAGCGGCTGGGCGAATCCGGCGAACGCATCGCGCAGACCACGCGTGAAGCGGCGGAGAAAGCGGACGTCTACGTGCGTGAAAATCCGTGGCACGGCGTGGGTATCGGCGCAGCAGTCGGCGTGCTGATCGGCATCCTGATTTCACGTCGTTGATATGAGCGAGAATCAGAGCCACGGCCCAGGCAAAGGGGTCTTCAATGTAGGTCAGCGCGTGGTGACAACGCTGGTTGGCATGGTCGAGACACGCGTGCGGCTGGCCGTTGCCGAGCTGGAAGAGGAAAAAGCCAATCTGATCCAGATGCTGATCATGATAGGCCTGACCATGCTGTTTACCGCTTTCGGATTGATGAGCCTGATGGTGCTGATTATCTGGGCGGTGGATGCGCAGTACCGGCTGATGGCGATTGCCATCACCACCGGCGTGCTATTCGCGCTGGCGCTGATTTTTGGTTTATGGACGTTGCGTAAATCCCGGCAGTCCACGCTGTTGCGCCATACGCGCAAAGAGCTGGACACCGATCGCACCTTACTCGAGGAGCATCGCTCATGAGTCAGCGTGAACGTGAAGCACGCATTCATGAATTGCTTAATCAGGTACAGCAGCAACGGCTGGATCTCAGCGCTGCGCGCCGCGACTGGCTGGAAAGCACCGCGCAGTACGATCGCGGCTGGCTGACGTTTCTCAGCCTGCGCCGCTATCTGGCGATTGGCAGCAGCGCGCTCGCCATCTGGTCGATCCGCAGCCCCAACCGCATCATGCGCTGGGCCAAACGCGGACTCGGCCTGTGGAGCACCTGGCGCATGATCAAATCGGCGATGCCGCCACGCTAACTTCCTCACCTTAAACCGGATCGAAAAGATTCGGTTTTCCTCCTTCAGAATTCCTGAATAACATCGACAGTTTATCTCGCTTACAACTATTGCTGCGCGCGACTATCATCTTCCTCCATCAGCCCGACGAACTGTTTAACGCGGTTTAGCGGGAAAATAACCCGGCAGGCCAACAACCTGCGCCAAAAACCTTGTTGGAGTAAATGATGAAAAAATTCGAAGACTCAGGCCTGCTGCTGGCACGCGTATTAATGACCATCCTGTTTATTACTGCCGGCTGGGGCAAAATCACCGCCTATGCGGGCACCGCACAGTACATGCAGGCGATGGGCGTGCCCGGCTTCCTGCTGCCGCTGGTGATTCTGCTGGAACTGGGCGGCGGCCTGGCGATTCTGTTCGGCTTCCTGACGCGCTTCACCGCGCTGTTCACCGCCGGCTTCACGCTGCTGACCGCGTTCCTGTTCCACAGTAACTTTGCGGAAGGCGTTAACCAGCTGATGTTCATGAAAAACCTGTCCATCGCCGGTGGTTTCCTGGTGCTGGGTCTGGTGGGTCCGGGCGCCTACAGCATTGACCGCCTGATTCGTCAGCGCTTTATGCCAGCAACCGCACGCTAAGCACACAAGCCGTGCAACAGCACATATACTGAATAGCAGGGGCGGGGATTTTCCTCGCCCCGTTTTTTTATGGAGGGCTTATGGGACAACTGATTGACGGTGTCTGGCATGACACCTGGTACGATACGAAGTCAACCGGTGGCCGCTTCAAACGCACAGAAGCAGTCTGGCGTAACTGGATCACGGCAGACGGCAGCGCCGGGCCAACCGGGAAAGCCGGCTTTGCCGCCGAGCGCGATCGTTATCATTTATACGTTTCACTGGCCTGCCCGTGGGCGCATCGCACCCTGCTGATGCGTCAGCTGAAGGGGTTAGAAGAGATGATTTCGGTGTCAGTGGTGCACCCGCTGATGCTGGAGAACGGCTGGACCTTTGACGATGACTTCCCCGCCGCGACCGGCGATTCGCTGTATCAGAACGAATTCCTCTATCAGCTCTATCTGCATGCCGATCCGCAGTACAGCGGGCGCGTGACCGTGCCGGTGCTGTGGGATAAAAAGCAGCACACGATTGTCAGTAATGAATCCGCCGATATCATCCGTATGTTTAACAGCGCCTTCGACGCGCAGGGCGCTCGCGCCGGCGATTACTACCCGCCCGAGCTGCGTGACAAGATCGACGAACTCAACGGCTGGATTTATGACACCGTCAATAACGGCGTCTACAAAAGCGGATTTGCCACGTCACAGTCGGCCTATGATGAAGCCGTAACCGCGCTGTTCCATTCGCTGGCACGGCTGGAGCAGATTCTGGGTCAGCATCGCTATCTGACCGGCGATCGCCTCACCGAAGCCGATCTGCGCCTGTGGACCACGCTGGTGCGCTTTGACCCGGTCTACGTGACCCACTTTAAGTGCGATCGTCATCGCATCAGCGATTACCGTAACCTGAACGGCTTCCTGCGCGATATTTATCAAATGCCGGGCATTGCCGATACGGTGAACCTGCCGCACATCCGCCATCACTACTACTGCAGCCACAAGACCATCAATCCGAACGGCGTTATTTCGCTGGGACCGGCTTTTGACTGGGATGAGCCGCACGGCCGCGGTTAACGGCTGGCTTACGCATGCCTGCCCTTCTCTCCCGCCATTGGGAAAGGAAGGCAGGCAGTATCGCGCTGCCTCAGGCAAATTTAATCAACACCATCCCGGCCAGCAGCAGTGCCACGCCCAGCCAGCCGCGGGTGTTCAGGCGTTGCCCGAACAGAATCCAGCCTGCCGCTACGGTAGCCACCAGACCGAAACCGCCCCACAAGGCGTAGGCCACCGAGAGATCGATCCCCTTCACTGCCTGCGACAGGGCGCTAAATGCCGCCAGGACAGCCACCAGCGATACCACGCCATACAGCGGACGACGGAAGCCGTTGGCGTATTTCAGCGCGATGTTCGCCACAATTTCCAGCACGATGGCCAGCGCCAGCCAGGCCAGATGCACGACGTTAAGCGTGGTCATGACGCAGCTCCTTACGGCTGAATGTCCCCGCTTTGATCAGCGCGATACCCGCGATCAGCGTGATCAAACCCGCCGCCTTCATCACCGACAGCGCCTCGTCAAACAGCATCACGCTGAACAGGGTGATAAACAGAATACCGACGCCTTCCCACATGGCATAAGCCACGCCAAGGGCAATACGTTTAACGGCAAAGGTGAGGAAGATGTATGACAGGGCGATCATCAACAGCATAAAAATATAGCCGGCGCTGCCGCCATTAACGCTGGCCCATTTCATTGAGACGGTGCCCGTAATTTCGGCAGCAATCGCTAACGCTAATAAAATCCAGTACAGCATGATTTCTCTCCTGTGAGAAATAAACGCCATCCACGCACAAACCGCAGCGTGATAGCTGAAAAAGATAAAAAGCTAAGAAGGAGAGAAAAAACTACAGCGCGAAGCGCCAGTGCCGATCGCTCAGTGAGCAGGAGAAAACGCAGGTGGGTGAAGAGGTTAATACGTAAAGTGTAACGAAATGGTTATCCATAATTTTACAACTTATCCACGTTGTTGCTTTTCCCGGTGTGGATGAAAAATTGTCCTCAGTAGTTGAACACGCGCCTATTCTGGCACAGGGAAAAGAATGTTTTTGCGGATTTGCGTTTCTTTACGCAGAGAAATGGGGGTTTTGTGCTGTTTTATCTGGCTACGTGCGGTTTTCTGCCCTCACCCTAACCCTCTCCCACGGGGAGAGGGAATAGTTAAGTGTGGTGTTGGAGGCCGAATACTCAACTCATCCCACGCACAATCGGTCCCTTCTCCCGCTTGCGGGAGAAGGTTAGGATGAGGGGCAGCACGCACCCTCCCCCAAAAACAAGACGCCCGCAGATTCTCACCTGCGGGCGTCTTTATAAAAAGTCGAAACTGACCGATAAGCCGGGTTCTGTCGTGGACAGTCATTCATCTAGGCCAGCAATCGCTCACTGGCTCAAGCAGCCTACCCGGGTTCAGTACGGGCCGTACCATGTGAACCCCTATTTGGCCTTGCTCCGGGTGGAGTTTACCGTGCCACGGACTGTTGCCAGCCGCGCGGTGCGCTCTTACCGCACCCTTTCACCCTTACCTGATCCCATTACTGGGCCATCGGCGGTTTGCTCTCTGTTGCACTGGTCGTAGGCTTGCGCCCCCCAGGCGTTACCTGGCACCCTGCCCTATGGAGCCCGGACTTTCCTCCCCTCTGCCCGTCTCCCCCGAAAGGGACGACGACAAAGCGGCGACTGTCTGGTCAGCTTCGGCGCGGGATAATAGGCGATCCGCCCGCGTTTGTCACGCCTCTTGCTGCTCCAGCGCATACTTGTACAGGGCGTTTTTCTTAACGCCATGAATTTCCGCCGTCAGCGCCGCCGCCTTTTTCAGCGGCAGCTCAGCCTGCAGCAGCGCCAGCGTGCGCAGCGCCTCTGCCGGCAGCGTCTCTTCATCCGCTTTATGGCCTTCGACAATCAGCACCATCTCGCCCTTGCGGCGATTCTCATCCGCCTGCACCCACGCCAGCAATTCACCTACCGGCGCACCGTACAATGACTCCCAGGTTTTGGTCAGCTCTCGTGCCAGCACCACGTAGCGCGCCGCGCCCCATACGCTGACCATATCCTGTAGCGTATCCAGCACGCGATGGGTCGATTCGTAGAAAATCAGCGTGCGCGGCTCATCACTCAGGGCACGCAGCGCATCGCAACGCCCTTTACTTTTGGCCGGCAGAAACCCTTCGTAACAGAAACGATCGGACGGTAATCCCGCCGCACTCAATGCTGTGATCGCCGCGCAGGCACCGGGCAACGGCACCACGCGTACCCCGGCCTCGCGGCAACGACGCACCAGATGGTAGCCCGGATCGTTGATTAACGGCGTGCCCGCATCGGAAACCAGCGCAATGCTCTGGCCCTCCTGCAGCTTCGCTAACAGCACGTCGGCCTTCTGCTGTTCGTTATGGTCGTGAAGTGCGAACAGTCGCGCATTGATGGCGAAATGTTGTAGCAACAGCCCGGTATGACGTGTATCTTCCGCAGCGACCAGATCGACGCTCGCAAGCACCGTCAGCGCACGCTGCGTGATATCACCCAGGTTACCGATCGGGGTAGGAACGATATAGAGCGTGCTGGCAGAAATCTCTGCCCGATCGAGTTGTTTCATTGTTTCATCCGAATTGCCGATTTAATATTGAGCATCTTGAAAAAAACATCACTGGATACAGTATGCTTCCTTCGAAAGTCGTACGTCATAAAGCAGGACGCCTGGTCCCTGTTTTGCTCGCGGGCCTGATTCTGGCCGCCTGTAGCGGCCAGGGACCGCAGCAAACCTCAAGCGTAAACGTGCAGGGTCCTGCCACGGGCCGCTCTGACTATTATCTGCAGCAGGTGCAGCAAAGCAGCGATGATAGCAAGACCGACTGGCAATTACTTGCCATCCGTGCCCTGCTGAAGGAAGGAAAGTATCCGCAGGCGCAAAATCAGCTCGGTCAGTTGCCACAGCAGCTCTCTGACGTACAACAGCAGGAACTGCTGCTGCTGCGCGCCCAGCTGCAAATTGCCCAGCAGGATTTCAACGGTGCTCAGCAGCTGCTGGGACAGATAAAAGCCGCTGACCTGTCGCAGGATCAGCAGGTGCGCTACTACGCGCTGCAGATTGCCGCTGCGCAAAATCGTCCGTCGCTCGCGCTGCTGCGCGCCTATATTGCTCAGGAACCGCTGCTGAAAGGCGCCGATCACCAGAGCAATATTGACGCCACCTGGCAGGCGCTGACCCAGCTAACCCAGGATCAGCTCAACAGCGTGGTGATCAACGCCGACGAAAATACGCTGCAGGGCTGGCTCGACCTGCTGAATACCTGGCACGCCAACAGCCAGGATGCCCAGATGCTGAAAGCCGCCATTAGCGACTGGCAGACGCGCTATCCGCAAAACCCCGGCGCGAAAACCCTGCCGACCCAGCTCAGCCAGGTGCAGAACTTCACTAAAGCCTCGACCAGCACAATCGCGCTGCTGCTGCCGCTTAATGGTCAGGCGCAGGTGTTCGCCAGTGCCATCCAGAAAGGCTTCAACGATGCGAAAAACGGTGTGCTGACTGCGCCGGCAGCCCCTGCCGCACCGGCCAGCAGCGATGCCAGCGCCTCCACGCAACAGCCCGCCAGCACGGCAACGCCAGCTAATGGCGATGCCAACGCGGTAGTCAGTCCGGCGGCCGCGGCCATCACGCCGTCAGACAGCGCACAGCCGCAGCAGCCCGCCGCACAGCCAGCCGTCGCGCAGCCTGCCAGCAGCGCCCAGGTGAAAGTGTATGACACCAGCAGCCAGCCGATTGCTCAGGTGATGCAGCAGGCGCAGCAGGATGGTGCCACCCTGGTGGTTGGTCCGCTGCTGAAAAATAACGTGGAACAGGTCGCCAACAGCCAGACACCGCTGAACGTGCTGGCGCTCAACGAGCCAGAGCAGATCCAGAACCATCCGAATATTTGCTATTTTGCGCTTTCTCCTGAAGACGAAGCGCGCGATGCCGCGCACCATATCTGGGATCAGGGCAAACGCCAGCCGTTGCTGCTGATGCCGCGCAGCAGCTATGGCGACCGCGTGGGCAAAGCGTTTGCGCAGGAGTGGCAGAAGCTGGGCGGCGCAACCGTGCTGCAGCAGCGTTTCGGCGGCGTGGGCGAGCTGAAACAGGGCATCAACAGCGGCGCCGGTATTGCACTGAGCGGCACGCCGCTGACGGTCCAGCCGGACCAGCCGCAGGGCGTGGCGGTCGCCGGTCTGACGATTCCGGCACCGCAGACCAGCACTCCGGCACCTGAGAGCAGCAGCGGCAGCGTTGATGCGGTTTACATTATTGCCACTCAGGACGAACTGCAGCTGATCAAGCCGATGATTGCCATGCGCACCAGCAGCCGCAATAACATCGCCCTGTATGCCAGCTCGCGCAGCGCGCAGGCCGGTGCCGGTCCGGACTTCCGGCTGGAGATGGATGGCCTGCAGTTCAGCGATATTCCGCTGCTGTCCGGCGCCAATCCTGGCCTGATGCAGCAGGCGGCGCGCAGTTTCAACAACGACTATTCGCTGGTACGCCTCTATGCGATGGGCATTGATGCCTGGACGCTGGCGAACCAGTTTAACCAGATGCGTCAGGTACCGGGCTTCGCCATTGATGGCAACACCGGCAAGCTGAGCGCCGACACGGATTGCGTGATCAACAGGAAGTTGGCATGGAACCAGTATCGTCAGGGACAAATCGTTCCGGTGCAGTAAACCGCCAGCGTCTCGGCGCTGAGCAGGAGCAGCAGGCGCGTCGCTACCTTGAGCGCGCCGGACTGCAGTGGGAAGCCAGCAATGTGCGCTGCCGCAGCGGGGAAATCGACCTGATTATGCGCGACGCGGATTGCTGGGTGTTTGTTGAAGTGCGCTATCGGCGCGATGCACGTTTTGGCGGCGCGGCTGCCAGCGTGACGCGCCAGAAACAACAAAAGCTGCTGCGTACCGCTGCGCTGTGGTTGCTGGCACGCGGCGGCAGTTTTGATACGGTGAATTGCCGTTTTGACATCATCGCCATCACCGGGCGCGAACTGGTGTGGCTGGCCGATGCCTTTCGTGCGGATGGATAGAACCAGGTGGTCTTGTGCAGGACAGAATTAAAGCGTGTTTTACCGAAAGTATTCAGACGCAAATCGCCGCAGCCGAAGCGCTGCCAGATGCGATTTCCCGCGCCGCGATGACGCTGGTGCAGTCATTGCTTAACGGCAACAAAATCCTCAGCTGCGGTAACGGCGCTTCGGCGGCTAACGCCCAGCATTTTGCCGCCAGCATGATTAACCGTTTTGAGACTGAGCGTCCCAGCCTGCCGGCGCTGGCGCTGAGTGCGGACAATGTGATGCTGACGGCAATCGGTAACGACCGTCTGCACGACGAAATTTATGCCAAGCAGGTTCGTGCGCTTGGACAGGCCGGCGACGTTCTGCTGGCCATCTCCACCCGTGGCAACACCCGCGATATTGTTAAAGCGGTGGAAGCTGCGGTTACCCGCGATATGACTATCGTCGCGCTGACCGGCCATGACGGCGGTGAGCTGGCGGGCCTGCTCGGTCCGCACGATGTGGAAATTCGCATTCCGTCACATCGCAGCGCACGCATTCAGGAGATGCATATGCTGACGCTGAACTGCCTGTGCGATTTGATTGATAACACCTTGTTCCCACACCAGGAATGACTGAAGGAGCTCAAATGAAAGCATTGAACGCTATCGCCATTCTGTTAACCGCCATGCTGCTGCAGGGCTGCGTGGCGGTTGTCGCCGGCGGCGCTGCGGTCGCCACCAAAACCGCCACCGACCCGCGTACCGTGGGCACGCAGGTTGATGACGGCACGCTGGAGCTGCGCGTCACTAACGCGCTGGCAAAAGATGAGCAGATCAAAAATCAGGCGCGCGTGGTCGTGACCGCGTATCAGGGCAAAGTACTGCTGACCGGTCAGGCACCGTCAGCCGATCTCGCCAGCCGGGCGAAACAGATCGCCATGGGCGTTGATGGCGCGACAGAGGTGTATAACGAGATTCGCACCGGGCAGAAAGTGAGCCTCGGCACGTCTTCGTCGGATACGTGGATCACCACCAAAATCCGCTCGCAGCTGCTGGGCAGCGATCAGGTGAAATCGTCCAACGTTAAAGTCACCACTGAGAACGGGGAAGTGTTCCTGCTGGGTCTGGTAACGCAGGAAGAAGCGAAGGCAGCAGCGGATATCGCCAGCCGTGTCAGCGGCGTGAAGCATGTCACCACCGCCTTTACCATTCTGAAATAATGCCACAGGCGGCCAACAGGGCCGCCTTTTTTACACCGGAATATCAATCACCAGCGCACGCAGCGGCGTTTCCGCCTGCAGCGTAATCTGCGCTTCTTCACTGACAAACGCCCCATCGCCACAGCGCAGCTGCTCCTGATGCGCACTGCTAGCCCGTACCTCAAGCGCACCGTGAATCGACTGCAAATAGGCGCGCGGTCCGTGCAGCGCCAGACTGTACTGCTCGCCTGGTGCCAGCGTGACCTGATGTACCCACACCTGCTGGCGCAGCTGCAAACTGCCGTCCGCGCCATCCGGTGACGCAATCAGCACATGGGTTTGCTGCGGCAGCGCGCGTTTTTGCAGCAGCGGATTTTCCCGTTCCGGACAGGCGGCCAGCCACAGCTGCATGCGCGTCAGCGGGCGATCCTTGCTGATATTGTGTTCGCTGTAATTGACGCCCTGGCGGGCCGACAGCAGCATCGCTTCGCCCTCGCGCGCCACCAGGTGATTGCCTTCGCTGTCGCGGTATTCGGCTTCACCCTGCAGCACCAGGTTGAGCACATCCACCTGCGGATAGGTGCGCGGCTGAAATGCCGCACCGGGTGCCAGCACTTCCTGATTCAGCACGCGCAGCGAGGCGTAGCCCATCAGCTGGGGATCAAAATAGTGGCCAAATGAGAAGCTATAGCGCGCCTGCAACCAACCGAAATCGGCCTGGCCACATGCGGACGCGCAGCGGGTTGTCATCATGCTTTACCTCCGACGCACTGCGGTGAGAATCCACCACAGGCTTTATACGTCAATGGTAAAAGGCTGGACGCCGGATTGTTAGCCAGTTAATCTGCCTGGCATATTCAAATTTACTGACAGAGAGTCGGCATGGCTAAAGAGCGCGCGTTAACCCTGGAAGCTTTACGTGTGATGGATGCTATTGACCGTCGCGGCAGCTTCGCCGCGGCGGCCGACGAGCTGGGACGCGTGCCATCGGCGCTGAGCTACACCATGCAGAAGCTGGAAGAGGAGCTGGATGTGGTGCTGTTTGACCGCTCCGGCCATCGCACCAAATTCACCAACGTCGGGCGAATGCTGCTGGAACGCGGCCGCGTGCTGCTGGAAGCCGCCGATAAACTCACCACCGATGCCGAAGCGCTGGCGCGCGGCTGGGAAACCCATCTGACCATCGTGGCCGAAGCGCTGATCCCGACCGAGCTGCTGTTCCCGCTGGTCGAGAAGCTGGCCGAGAAAGCCAATACGCAGATTTCGCTGGTCACCGAAGTGCTGGCGGGCGCGTGGGAGCGACTGGAACAGGGGCGCGCCGACATCGTGATCGCGCCGGATTTGCATTTTCGCGCCTCCACCGAAATCAACACGCGCAAGCTGTACAGCATTATGAGCGTGTATGTTGCCAGTCCGGATCACCCGATTCATCAGGAAGCCGAGCCGCTGTCCGAGGTCACGCGCGTTAAGTATCGCGGCATCGCTGTGGCGGACACCGCGCGCGAACGTCCGGTATTGACGGTGCAGCTGCTGGACAAACAGCAGCGCCTGACGGTAAGCAGCATGGATGATAAACGCCGCGCGCTGCTGGCCGGTCTCGGCGTAGCGACCATGCCCTATCCGATGGTAGAGAAAGATATCGCCGAAGGCCGCCTGCGTGTTGTCAGCGCCGAGTATACCCGTGAGGTGGATATTATTATGGCGTGGCGCCGCGATAGCATGGGTGAAGCCAAAGCCTGGTGCCTGCGTGAGATTCCAAAACTGCTGGCGAAACGCGGCTGATTTCGGGGCTGGCGGCCTTTCGCCCTCACCCCAGCCCTCTCCCGCTGTACAGTCCGGGGACA
>NZ_SDFT01000054.1:0-26245 GCF_004916815.1 Pantoea sp. R102 | reverse complement strand
TCTTTTTCAATCGCCTGCGCAGCCGCTTCTATCAGCTGCAGGCGATTGAAAAAGAGTGGAATGAAGAAGATGGCTGCGTAGGTTTGCAGGTGCGAATGCCGATTGTTGACTGGCGCCGCTTGTGCAAGCAGGAACCGCAGCTCGCCAGTTATATTGTTTGACCGTTGCCCAACTCATTTACCCCAAGACGTGCCCGGCACGTGGCAGGGTAAACTTATATACAATAAATGGAGTAGAGACATGGCGTGGAATCAGCCCGGAAATAACGGACAGGACCGCGACCCGTGGGGAAGCAGCAATAACCAAGGCGGCAACTCTGGGGGAAATAAAGGAGGTCGCGATCAGGGACCTCCTGATCTGGATGATATCTTCCGTAAGCTGAGTAAAAAACTCGGCGGACTGGGCGGTGGCAAACAGAGCGATAACGGCCAGCGCAGCGGCGGCAGCGGTGGCAAACTGGTTGGCATTGTCGCCGTGGCGGCAGTGGTCATCTGGGCAGCCAGTGGTTTCTACACCATCAAAGAAGCGGAACGCGGGGTCGTGACGCGTTTCGGCAAATTCAGCCATCTGGTTGAGCCTGGCCTCAACTGGAAACCGACCTTTATCGATCAGGTGCGGGCCGTCAACGTCGAAGCGGTGCGTGAGCTGGCGGCGTCGGGCGTGATGCTGACTTCGGACGAGAACGTGGTGCGCGTGGAGATGAACGTGCAGTACCGCGTGACCGATCCCGAGCGCTACCTGTATGCGGTGACCAGTGCCGATGACAGCCTGCGTCAGGCTACTGACAGCGCGCTGCGCGGCGTGATTGGCCGCTCGACCATGGACCGTATCCTCACTGAAGGCCGTACCGTCGTGCGTAGCGATACCCAGCGTGAAATCGACGAAACCATTCGTCCTTACAACATGGGTATTACGCTGCTTGACGTCAACTTCCAGGCGGCGCGTCCACCGGAAGAGGTCAAAGCCGCGTTTGACGATGCGATTGCCGCCCGCGAAAACCGCGAGCAGTACGTGCGTGAAGCTGAAGCGTATGCCAACGAAGTGCAGCCGCGTGCAAACGGCCAGGCGCAGCGTATTCTTGAAGAGGCGCGCGCCTACAAAGAGCGTACCGTGCTGGAAGCGCAGGGTGAAGTGGCGCGGTTTGCGCGTCTGCTGCCGGAGTACAAAGCCGCACCGCAGATCACCAAAGAACGTCTCTACATTGAAAGCATGGAGCGCGTGCTCAGCCATACCCGCAAAGTGCTGGTTAACGACCGTGGCAACAGCCTGATGGTGCTGCCGCTGGATCAGCTGATGCGCGGCGGCCAGGCAGGCGGCCAGAGCGGTCAGAACAATGCCAATCTGATGAAGTTACCGTCGTCACCGGGCAGCAATGCCGGCCGCGGCGACACGTCATCCTACAGTCCGGACAGCATCATGGATCAGCGTCGCGCCAATGCGCTGCGTAACGATACCCAGCGCGAAGGGAGGGAGTAATCGATGCGTAAGCCAATCATCGCCGTAATTATTGTTGTTCTGGTGGTGCTGTACGCCTCACTGTTCGTGGTGCAGGAAGGCCAGCGCGGTATCGTGCTGCGCTTTGGTAAAGTGCTGCGTGATGATGAGAACAAGCCGCAGGTGTACGCACCGGGCCTGCACTTCAAGATTCCGTTTATCGAAACCGTGAAGTCGCTGGATGCGCGCATCCAGACCATGGATAACCAGGCCGATCGTTTCGTCACCAAAGAGAAGAAAGACCTGATTGTTGACTCTTACATCAAGTGGCGCATCAGCGATTTCAGCCGTTACTACCTCGCGACCGGCGGTGGCGATGTGTCTCAGGCGGAAGTGCTGCTGAAACGTAAGTTCAGCGACCGTCTGCGTTCAGAAATGGGCCGTCTTGATGTGAAAGACATCGTCACCGACTCGCGTGGCCGTCTGACCACCGACGTGCGCGATGCGCTGAACACCGGCAGTGCCGGCAATGACGACGAAGTGCAGACGCCAGCCGCTGACGATGCGATTGCCAGCGCGGCTGCCCGCGTTGAGCGCGAGACCAACAGCAATGAGCCGGCGCCAAACCCGAACAGTATGGCGGCGCTGGGTATTCAGGTGGTCGACGTGCGCATCAAGCAGATCAACCTGCCGACCGAAGTGTCGGACGCGATCTACAACCGTATGCGCGCCGAGCGTGAAGCGGTAGCACGTAGTCAGCGTTCACAGGGTCAGGAAGAGGCAGAAAAACTGCGCGCCCAGGCCGATTATCAGGTAACCCGTACCCTGGCAGAAGCGCAGCGTCAGGCGTTGATCAGCCGTGGTGAAGGGGATGGTGAAGCGGCCAAGCTGTTCGCTGACGCCTTCAGCCAGGATCCTGACTTCTACGCCTTTATCCGCAGCCTGCGTGCCTATGAGAACAGCTTCGCGGACAACCAGGACGTGATGGTGCTGAGCCCGGATAGCGATTTCTTCCGCTATATGAAGGCGCCAACTAACGTCTCGCGTTAATAACTGTTATAACCTTGAGGCCGACACTGATGTCGGCCTTTTTTTTGGGAAAACAGAATGAACACAACCGTCTGGATGGCGCTGGCTTTGGTGCTGGTGCTGGA
This sequence comes from Pantoea sp. R102, assembly GCF_004916815.1. Taxonomy (NCBI): domain Bacteria; kingdom Pseudomonadati; phylum Pseudomonadota; class Gammaproteobacteria; order Enterobacterales; family Erwiniaceae; genus Pantoea; species Pantoea sp. R102. The sequence goes on along the minus strand of NZ_SDFT01000054.1, from coordinate 23,657 downwards.
GGGATTAGGACCGATGCTGTTGCCGCGCCTGTGGCGTCGCATGATTCTGGCGATGACGCAGTTACCGGACCGTATACTGCACCGTTTTGGCGGCGGGCTGGTGGTGGCGGGCGTGGTGATTTACGCCATGCTGAGCACGCACGCGAATGGCTGAGCAAAAATCTGCGCGCTGCCGCCCGGCTAAATTGTGTCTGTTGCAGAGCATTGCCCCCAACATGTTGTAGTGATCAAAACTCAGGCAAAAAACAGCGCAATCGTATGCTAAAAGTGCTGAAAGAGTGAAAATCCGATGGTAGAATCCATTTTTAAGCAATCGGTGATTTTAGAAAATGGGTAAGAACGTCGTCGTACTGGGCACCCAATGGGGTGATGAAGGTAAAGGCAAGATCGTAGACCTTCTGACTGAACGCGCGAAATATGTTGTGCGTTACCAGGGTGGCCACAATGCAGGCCATACACTTGTCATCAACGGTGAGAAAACCGTCCTCCACTTAATTCCCTCTGGCATCCTGCGTGAAAACGTCACCAGCATCATTGGTAATGGTGTTGTGCTGTCGCCTGAAGCCCTGATGAAAGAGATGAACGGTCTGGAAGCGCGCGGTGTGCCGGTACGTGAACGTCTGCTGATCTCTGAAGCTTGTCCGCTGATTCTGCAATACCATGTGGCGATGGACCTGGCGCGTGAAAAAGCGCGCGGTGCCAAAGCTATCGGTACCACCGGTCGTGGTATCGGCCCAGCCTATGAAGATAAAGTTGCCCGTCGCGGTCTGCGCGTCAGCGACCTGTTCAACAAAGAAACCTTCGCCATGAAGCTGAAAGAGATCGTTGATTTCTACAACTTCCAGCTGGTGAACTACTACAAAGAAGATGCAGTAGACTACGATAAAGTGCTGAGCGATGTACTGGCGGTGGCCGACATCCTGACCGGCATGGTCGTCGACGTGTCTGAACTGCTGGACGGCGCGCGTAAGCGTGGCGACCTGATCATGTTCGAAGGCGCACAGGGTACGCTGCTGGATATCGACCACGGTACGTATCCGTACGTGACTTCGTCCAACACCACTGCCGGTGGCGTGGCGACCGGTTCAGGTATCGGTCCACGCTACGTGGATTACGTGCTGGGCATCGTCAAAGCTTACTCCACCCGCGTTGGTGCCGGTCCATTCCCGACCGAACTGTTTGATGAAACTGGCGAGTTCCTGTGTGAGAAAGGTAATGAGTTCGGTGCCACCACCGGCCGTCGTCGTCGTACCGGCTGGCTGGATGCGGTAGCTGTGCGCCGCGCGGTGCAGATCAACTCCCTGTCCGGCTTCTGCATGACCAAACTGGACGTGCTGGATGGCCTGAAAGAGGTGAAAATCTGCGTCGGTTACCGTATGCCGGATGGCCGCGAGATGACCACCACGCCGCTGGCCGCTGAAGGCTGGGAAGGCATCGAGCCGATTTATGAAACTCTGCCGGGCTGGAGTGAAAACACCTTTGGTGTTAAAACACTGGAAGGCCTGCCGCAGGCAGCACGTGATTACATCAAACGTGTTGAAGAAGTGACTGGCGTGCCGATTGATATTATTTCAACCGGTCCCGACCGTAGTGAGACCATGATTCTGCGCGATCCGTTCGACGCTTAATCACGTTTTGCAGGCCGGACACTGTCCGGCCTTCGTTTATCTGCTCTTTGACTCCGCTCACTTCATTTTTTCCTGCTGGTTTCGGGAGTTGCAGGAAAAAAGCGCTCCGGGTTTTCCACACTGGTTTATCATCAATGTTAATCGAAGCGCTCACGGGCGTTATAACAACAATATCGATGATTCACTGAGGTACATGTGCAGCTAACAAGTTTTACCGATTTCGGTCTGCGCGCCCTGATTTACATGGCGACATTGCCGCAAGGTCAGCAGACCAACATTACCGAAGTCACCGATACCTACGGGGTATCGCGTAACCATATGGTTAAAATCATCAATCAACTGAGCCGGGCCGGCTTTGTTGCCGCGACACGCGGTAAAAACGGCGGAATTCGTTTAGGCATGGACCCGGAAAAAATCGTCATTGGCGATGTCGTGAGAAAAATGGAGCCTTTGCAGCTGGTAAACTGTAAAGAGTGTGCGATAAATCCCGCCTGTCGCCTGCGTAGCGCGCTGAATAATGCGGTCCAGCTGTTCCTGCAGGAGCTGGATAAATATACGCTCGCCGACCTGGTGCAAAACAACGATTCGCTTTACCACATCTTATTGTCCGAACCGCCGGTGGCAATTCCACATAAATGACATCGGAGGAACCGTAATGTCAAAAGATCCCTTTCAGGATAGAGAAGCTGAAAAGTACGAAAATCCTATTCCCAGTCGGGAATTTATCCTCGCGCTATTAGAAAAGCGTGAAAAGCCGGCGAGCCGCGAAGAGATCGCCGAAGAGTTAAACATCACCAGCGAAGATCAGCTTGAAGCGCTGCGTCGCCGCCTGCGCGCCATGGAGCGTGACGGCCAGCTGGTGTTCACCCGTCGCCAGTGCTACGCCCTGCCGGAGCGTCTGGATTTACTGCGCGGCAAAGTGATTGGCCATCGCGATGGCTACGGCTTCCTGCGCGTTGATGGTCAGAAAGATGACTTCTACCTCTCGGCGGAGCAGATGAAGTTCTGCCTGCACGGTGATGTCATCCTCGCCCAGCCGGGCGGCTCCGACCGCAAAGGGCGGCGTGAAGCGCGCGTGGTTCGCGTGCTGGAACCGCGCAACAGCCAGATTGTTGGCCGCTACTTCACCGATGCCGGCACCGGCTTCGTGGTACCGGACGACAGCCGCCTGAGTTTTGACATTCTGATCCCGGCGGAAGAGACGCTGAATGCGCGCATGGGATCGGTGGTGGTGGTGGAGATCGTGCAGCGCGCGACGCGCCGCAGCAAAGCCATCGGCAAAATTACTGAAATTCTCGGCGACAACATGGGCACCGGTCTGGCCGTGGATATGGCGCTGCGCACCCATGAAATTCCCCACTCATGGCCGGAAGAAGTCGAGAAAGAGATTTCCAGACTGAAAGAGCAGGTACCGGAATCGGCGAAAAAAGGCCGCGTCGACCTGCGTGAACTGCCGCTGGTGACCATCGACGGTGAAGACGCGCGTGACTTCGATGACGCCGTTTACTGCGAGAAAAAACGCGGCGGCGGCTGGCGCCTGTGGGTGGCGATTGCCGACGTCAGCTATTACGTGCGTCCCGGCACCGCGCTGGATAACGAAGCGCAGCAGCGCGGCACCTCGGTCTACTTCCCGTCGCAGGTGATACCGATGCTGCCGGAGATCCTTTCGAACGGCCTGTGCTCGCTCAATCCGCAGGTGGATCGCCTGTGCATGGTGTGCGAGATGACCATCTCGGCCAGCGGTAAACTCACCGGCTTCAAACATTACGAAGCGGTGATGAACTCACATGCGCGTCTGACCTATAACAAAGTGTGGAGCATTCTGCAGGGCAACCCGGAACTGCGTGAACAGTATGCGGCGCAGGTGAAGCACCTCGAAGAGCTGCACCGTATGTATGAGGTGCTGGAAACCGCCCGTGAACAGCGCGGTGGCATCTCGTTTGAAACCGACGAAGCCAAATTCATCTTCAACGCTGAGCGTCGCATTGAGCGCGTGGAGCGCACCGTACGTAACGATGCGCACAAGCTGATCGAAGAGTGCATGATTCTGGCCAACATCGCCTCCGCGCGTTTCGTTGAGAAACATCAGGAGCCGGCGCTGTTCCGCGATCACGATCGCCCGAGCGAAGACAGCATCACCAGCTTCCGTACCGTGCTGGGCGAGCTGGGCCTCAGCCTGCCGGGTGGGTCGAAACCGCAGCCGATCGATTATGCCGATCTGCTGACGCAGATTGCCGACCGTCCGGATGCTGAAATGCTGCAAACCATGCTGCTGCGTTCGATGAAGCAGGCGGTGTACGATCCGGAAAACCGCGGTCACTTTGGCCTGGCGCTGGCGTCGTATGCGCACTTTACCTCGCCGATCCGTCGTTATCCGGATCTGCTGCTGCACCGTGCCATTAAGTATCTGCTGGCCAAAGAGCAGGGCACGGTAAAAGGCAACACCACGCCAACCGGTGGTTATCACTACGATATGCAGCAGATGCTGCAGCTGGGTCAGCACTGTTCGATGACCGAACGCCGTGCCGATGAAGCGACGCGCGATGTGGCCGACTGGCTGAAGTGCGACTTTATGCAGGATCAGGTGGGTAACGTATTCAGCGGCGTGATCTCCAGCGTGACCGGCTTTGGCTTCTTTGTTCGCCTCAACGATCTGTTCATTGATGGCCTGGTGCACGTCTCCACGCTGGACAATGATTACTACCGCTTCGATCCGGTGGGCCAGCGTCTGATTGGCGAATCCGGCGGTCGCACTTACCGTCTGGGTGATGCGGTGGAAGTGCGCGTTGACGCGGTGCACATGGATGAGCGCAAGATCGATTTCGCGCTGATTTCCAGCAAACGCGTACCGCGCGGTGAAGGAAAAACCGCGCGCGAGCGTGAGAAGCGTGGCGGCAAGCCACCGGCGAAGCGGCGTCGCGATGCGGGTCGCAAGGGCAACTTTGAGCCGGACGCCGCTTTTCGCGGTGAGAAGCAGCCGCCTGCGGCGAATAAAAGCGAGAAAAAAAGCAAAAAAGTCTCCGAAAAAACCCGTAAAATCGCCGCCGCAACCAAGGCGAAGCGCGCAGTGAAGAAGAAGGCCAGCGAAGCCTGATGGCCTCTTCATCCGCCAGCGGCCAGGTGCGTCAGCGCTGACGCACCTTGCTCAACCCTGTTTCGCAGGCTGCGCCTCAACGCGCGGCCTGATTAATGTTCTGTATTCAACGATATACATCCAACCTTGAGCAAAGTAATGAGTGAAATAATTTTTGGCATTCACGCCGTGCAGGCGCTGCTGGAGCGTGATCCCCAGCGTTTTCAGGAAGTCTTTATCCTTAAAGGCCGCGATGATCGCCGCCTGCAGCCGCTGATCGCCGCACTGGAAGCTCAGGGAATTGTGATTCAGCTGGCCAACCGCCAGTGGCTCGACGGCCAGGTCGAAGGCGGCGTGCACCAGGGTATCGTGGCGCGCGTTAAGCCGGGTAAAAACTATCAGGAAGGCGATCTGCCGGATCTGCTGGCCTCACTGGATCAGCCGTTCCTGCTGATTCTGGATGGCGTCACCGATCCGCATAACCTGGGCGCCTGCCTGCGCAGCGCCGATGCGGCGGGTGTGCATGCGGTGATCGTACCGAAAGACCGTTCGGCACCACTCAACGCCACGGCGAAAAAAGTCGCCAGCGGGGCGGCGGAAAACGTGCCGCTGATTCGCGTCACCAATCTGGCGCGCACCATGCGTCTGCTGCAGGAGTACAACGTCTGGATCGTCGGCACGGCTGGTGAAGCAGACCACACGTTGTATCAGAGCAAAATGACCGGCGCGATGGCGCTGGTGATGGGTGCGGAAGGAGAGGGCATGCGCCGCCTGACGCGCGAACACTGCGATGAGCTGATCAGCATCCCGATGGCCGGCAGCGTCTCTTCCCTCAACGTTTCGGTGGCCACCGGCGTTTGTCTGTTCGAAGCGGTGCGTCAGCGCCAGGCGTGATCGCCGCCGCAAAACCTCAGCTGTACCAGGCATAACTGCACATCCTCTCCATACTTATAGCCACATCAGTACGGGCAACAGGAGAGGAGAGTGCCATGGCCTGGACCACTCACAGCGTATTCAATCAACCATCTCCGCTCAGCAACAGCAATCTCTTCACCGGCGATAGCGCGCTGTGCGAGGCAGTGGTGCGTGAAGGGGCCGGCTGGGACCGCGAATGGCTGGCGTCCGTCGGCCTGCAGCTCGGCAGCGCGGAGTCACTGGAATTAGGTCGCCTGGCCAATGCACAGCCGCCGGAGCTGCTGCGTTACGACGCGCGCGGTGAGCGGCTCGACGAGGTGCGCTTTCATCCTGCCTGGCATCTGCTGATGCAGGGCGTGTGCGCCAGCCGGTTACATAACCTGAGCTGGCAGCCTGACGTGCAGGGCAGCGCCATGGTGGCACGCGCGGCGCGTTTCATTCTGCATGCGCAGGTGGAAGCCGGTTCACTCTGCCCGGTAACCATGACTCACGCCGCGATCCCGCTGCTGCAAACCCATCTGCCCGCTCCCTACGCCGACTGGCACGATCGGTTGCTGAGCGATCGGTATGATGCGCATCATCTGCCCGGCAGCCAGAAGCGCGGCCTGCTGATTGGCATGGGCATGACGGAAAAGCAGGGCGGCACCGATGTGCTGAGCAACACCACACGCGCCGAACCGCCTGGCACGCGTGCGCCGGGCGAACCCTGGCGCATCACCGGGCACAAGTGGTTCTTCTCGGTGCCGCAAAGCGACGCGCACCTGATTCTGGCGCAGACCGCCGCCGGGCTGAGCTGCTTCTTTCTGCCGCGCCTGCTGCCGGACGGCACGCGCAACGCCATTCGTCTTGAACGTCTGAAAGACAAGCTGGGCAACCGCGCCAATGCCAGTGCCGAAGTGGAGTTTCAGGATGCCTTCGGCTGGTTGATGGGTGAGGAGGGCGATGGCGTGCGGCTGATCCTGAAAATGGGCGGTATGACGCGCTTTGACTGTGCGCTCGGCAGCCACGGCCAGATGCGACGCGCGCTGGCGATAGCGCTGCATCACGCCGGTCAGCGCCAGGTGATGGGCAAAAGCCTTAGCGATCAGCCGCTGATGCGCGCGGTGCTGGCGCAGCAGGCACTGCAGCTGGAGGGACAAACCGCGCTGCTGCTGCGTCTGGCGCGCGCCTGGTCAACGCCGGCCAGCGCGCATGAACGGCTGTATGCACGCCTGTTCACCCCGGCGGCCAAATTCGTGATCTGCAAAGCCGGCATGCCGTTTGTGGCTGAAGCCATGGAGGTGCTGGGCGGCATTGGCTACTGCGAAGAGAGTGAACTGCCGCGCCTGTATCGCGAGATGCCGGTGAACAGCATCTGGGAGGGCTCAGGTAACGTGATGTGCCTGGATGTGCTGCGTGTACTGGGACGGCACGCAGAAGTGCTTAGCATGCTGCAGGATGAGTTTGATGCGGTGAAGGGCAGCAATCGCCACTTCGATCGCTGCTGGCGTCAGCTGCGGTTGCAACTCGGCAACCTGCGCGAAGAGCAGGGACGGCAGGTCAGCGACATGCTGATTCGGCTGGCGAGTGCCGCGGTGCTGCTGAAAGCGGCAGAACCGCCGCTGGCGGACAGCTGGTGCGCGCGTTATCTCTCATCGCGTCCGGCACAGGCGCTGAGTGATGATCTGAACGCACGCTTACTGCAGCGTGCTACTGCCGCCTGAGGGCGCGCCGTACAGAATGGCGGTGGCATACCAGAAGCCAGGCATGGTGGTCTCATCGACCATCAGGATCTGATAGTAAACCGCACCGCTCTGATTGGCGCGTGCAGCGATTGCACGCTGCACATCATCCGGCGAGCCGCGTGAATGGGCGCTGACGGTGCCGAGCTTCGGCAGGCCATAGCTTTGCGCGCGAGTGATCTCCTGCGCCTGAGTGGTGGGCGCTGGCGGGGGTTGTGGCGTGGTGTGCAGTGCGGCACAGCCGCTCAGCAGCAGGCCCAGCAGCAAAATAAGCGTACGCATGGTGGCTCCGGAAAACAGGCAGATGACTCAAGTGTAAGCCATCTGCCCCGGCTCATCAGTCGTTGAGGCGGAAAATACTCACCAGCTGGGTCAGATGATGGCCTTTCTGACTCAGGTGCTGTGCCGTGTGCTCGGACTGGTTAATCATGTCGCTGCTCTGATGGGTCGCATGGCTGATGTGGTTCATCGCCAGATTGACCTGACCAATGCCCGCGGCCTGCTCCTGAGCGGCGATATTGATTTCCCCCATCAGGGTTTTCACCTGTTCGATATGGCTGACAATATGGCTCATGGCGTCACGTGTTTGTTCCGAGAGCGCATGGCCGGCGGCCACTTTGTCGATCGAACTGGCAATCAGCCCGTCAATCTCCTTCGCCGCATTGGCGCTGCGCTGCGCCAGTGCACGTACTTCCGCAGCGACAACCGCGAAGCCTTTGCCGTGCTCACCGGCGCGCGCCGCCTCAACCGCAGCGTTGAGCGCCAGAATATTGGTCTGGAAGGCAATCGACTCGATCACATGGGTAATGTCGGCGATGCTCTGTGAGGCAATGCGAATCTCCGCCATGGTCTCTACCGAGCGCGCCACGGTGCTGCCGCCCTGGCTGACGGTGCTGGAGGCTTCACCGACCAGCGCCATCGCCTGACGCACGTTAGCGGCGGTTTGCGCCACGGTTGCGCCAAACTGCTCCATGCTGGCCGAGGTCTCTTCGACGCTGCTCGCCTGGCGGCCAATCTGCTCGCTGATGCTGGAACTGCTGGCCGCAATGGTGTCGGTGCCGTCGCTGATCTCACGCGCGGCGGCGCGTACCTGGCCTACCACTTTCTCCAGGCCGTCGCCAATGCCGTTAATCGCGTTCACCAGCTGGCCGATCTCGTCGCGGCGCGCTGAGTCGAGGTGCGCCTGCAGATTACCCGCCGCGTACTGCTCGGCCAGATGGATCACCTGCTGCAGCGGCCGGGTAATGGCGCGCCGGCTATACAGCACAAAGCCAATGGCAAAGGCGAGCACCAGCGCCAGGCCAATCAGCATGAACAGATTGCGGCTGTGAGTGATCGGTGCCAGCAGGCTGGCGCGGCTGACTTCACCGGCGATAATCCAGTTCCAGCCCGGCAGTTGCTGCCATGCCAGCAGGCGGGTTTCGCCCTGATGCGCGATCTCCAGCAGGCCGTGCGGCTGCGTCAGGATCTGCTGCTGTACGCTGCTATCCCAGTCCGGCAGCTTGCCTTCTGACTGACGGGCAAACAGATACTGGCCCTGTGCGCTGCCCGGCGTGCCGTTCAGCACGAAGAAGCTGCCGCTGTCGCCGAGACGCCGCGCCAGCACTTTGTCCCGCATCAGCGCGTACTGTTTATCAATCTGCACGCCAACAAACAGAATGGCGATGACTGCGCCGCTGTCGTCCTGCACCGGCTGGTATTGAGTGATATAGCGATGGCCGAACAGCGTCGCCAGGCCGCGATACACTTCGCCCTTATTCACGCTGCGCCACGCCGCGCTGCTGCGATCAAGCTGGGTGCCCACCGCGCGGCTGCCATCCTCTTTCTTCAGTGAGGTCGCGATGCGAATGTAATCCTCGCCGTCGCGCACAAAAATGGTGGAGACTGCACCGGTACGATCGAGAAAATCGTCCACGGCGATCTGATCGAGGTTGAGAGTTTTCAGCCCGGCACGTAGCGTCGGCGTGCTGAACGATCCCACCTGAATGCGTGAGCTGTCGTCACGGCTGAATCGCTTGGGTAAAAAGCTCTGAAACAGCCGGGTATAGTTCGCCACTTCTTCCGATAAGGTCGCGTTAAACATCGTGGCCATTTCGTTAATGCCGAGCACCTGGTTTTGCATATCGTCGACAGCCAGCTGCTCCAGCTGGCGCGCGGCGTTATGGCTGAGCGTTAACGTCAGGGCAAACAGCACGATTGCCACACTGAAAGACGTCAATACAGACAGCTTAATTCCGAGACTCATGGCGCTGAGAGAGAGACGCTTCATAAAGTACCTTTAATAAATAACTGGAGGGGTACAGGATCAACGGCAAAATGCGGCAAATGTTTAGGGCAGAAATTAATCGAAATAAATGTGATGTGGCTCGCGTTTTGGCCGGCAGCACGTACACTGAGACCAGTGATAATCATTCTCAACGGAGACGGTATGATTGAGTTGGCAACGGAGAACCTGGCGGGCATTGAGTGTATTCACGCGGCACCGGCCGGACAGCGGCTGGCGCGCTTACCCACCATCCTGTTTTATCACGGATTTACCTCGTCGAAAGAGGTGTACAGCTACTTTGCCGTGGCGCTGGCGCAGGCCGGTTTCCGTGTGGTGATGCCGGATGCAGAGATGCATGGCGCGCGCTACAACGGTGATACCGACGCGCGCATGACGCACTTCTGGGAGATTTTGCGCCAGAACATCGATGAAGTGCCGCTGCTGGAAGCAGCGCTGCGCGACAACGATTGGGTGGCGGATGAGCGTTTCGCCATTGCCGGCGCCTCAATGGGCGGCATGACCGCGCTGGGCGCGATGGCGCGCTATCCACACCTGCACAGCGTTGCCTGTCTGATGGGCTCCGGCTACTTCATGCAGCTCAGTCAGACGCTGTTCCCGCCGCTGGTGGCGCACACGCCAGAGCAAAAAGCGGCGTTACAGGCGCGGCTGGCCCCGCTGGCAGCCTACGATCCCTGTCAGCAGCTGGCGCAGCTGGCTAACCGGCCGCTGCTGTTATGGCACGGTGAAGCAGATGAAGTCGTACCGTTTGCCGAAACGGTACGGCTGGAAAAGGCGTTGCGCGAGGCGCAGCTCGACAGCCGGCTCACTTTTCTGGCAGAAAAGCAGATCGGGCACAAAATCACGCCGCCGGCGCTCACCGCGCTGGTCAGTTTCTTTAAACATCATTTGTAAAACGGAACGGGCTGGCGGCGCGGAGCACGCCAGCCCTAAAGACAGGCCGGACTACAGTTGTGACGACAAGCGGTCGGCGGCGCTGGTGTTCGCGCTGACCGGGTTACCGCCTGGCGCATCCAGCCGGTTAACGTAGACATAGCCTGAAGCCGCTTTGCTGCTGTTACTTCTCATCTGCAGCGCCTGGTCAGCGGAGCTGGCAAGAGCGGGGGTAGACAGGAAGAGACCCAGTAAAGTGGCGATAATGACAGCTTTCATAATCGACTCCTCACTCCAGGGATTTCACTCTCAGGCGCGCTGATTAAGCCAAACCGTTGCGCCTGTAGAGAGTTTAGTTCTTCACCAGTACGACGCCAGATCGTCGTGCTGAACGCCTCGTTCAGGGATTTTGAACAATCTCTGACTAACCTGCTGAATCTCAATCCTTAGCACAAAAGGTGTCCCCACCTGGCACGACAGCGACAATTTGATGAATTGTGCGCTTGAGTTTCTCCGGCGAGGTCAGTATGATTACGCGTCAATTTTTCAGCTGCATTCAGAGGTGTGTTTCATCTTTTGGGTGATTCGCAACCTATAACGTTCCTTGCTTCCGTGGGCCGCAGCTGACCCTGACAGGAGGCTGAATAATCCGTAAGGAGCTATCGATGCGTCATTACGAAATCGTATTTATGGTCCATCCTGACCAGAGCGAGCAGGTTCCGGGCATGATCGAGCGTTACACTGGTGCTATCACTGGTGCACAGGGCACGATCCACCGTCTGGAAGACTGGGGTCGCCGTCAGCTGGCTTACCCGATCAACAAACTGCACAAAGCACACTACGTTCTGCTGAACGTAGAAGCACCGCAGGAAGTGATCGACGAGCTGGAAACTAACTTCCGCTTCAACGACGCCGTTATCCGCAGCATGGTTATGCGCGTTAAGCACGCGGTAACTGAAGCTTCTCCGATGGTTAAAGCGAAAGACGAGCGTCGTGAGCGCCGCGAAGACTTCGCTAACGAATCGGCAGAAGACTCAGATGCTGGGGATTCTGAAGAGTAATCCACGATGACGGCCAATCGGCTGCGCCTGTCTGGCACCGTGTGCAAGACGCCAGTTCGAAAAGTCAGTCCGTCAGGGATTCCTCACTGCCAGTTCGTGCTTGAGCATCGTTCTGTGCAGGAGGAAGCCGGGTTTCACCGGCAAGCCTGGTGTCAGATGCCGGTGATTATCAGCGGCAGCGCCCATCAGGCGATTACTCAACATATAACGGTCGGCACGCAACTCACACTCGAAGGTTTTATTAGCTGCCATCAGGCACGCAATGGCCAGAGCAAACTTGTGTTACATGCCGAGCAGATTGAATTGATAGATTCTGGAGACTAGCCAAATGGCACGTTATTTCCGTCGTCGCAAGTTCTGCCGTTTCACCGCGGAAGGCGTTCAAGAGATCGATTATAAAGATATCGCAACGCTGAAAAACTACATCACTGAAAGCGGCAAGATTGTTCCAAGCCGTATCACCGGTACTCGTGCAAAATACCAGCGTCAGCTGGCTCGTGCTATCAAGCGCGCGCGTTACCTGTCTCTGCTGCCGTACACTGATCGTCATCAGTAATCGGCAACTGTCCATTAACGACTTTAAGAGGATAAGGTAATGCAAGTTATTCTGCTTGATAAAGTAGCAAACCTGGGCAGCCTGGGTGATCAGGTTAACGTTAAAGCGGGCTACGCTCGTAACTTCCTGGTTCCACAGGGTAAAGCTGTTCCTGCTACCAGGAAAAACGTTGAGTTCTTCGAAGCGCGTCGCGCTGAACTGGAAGCCAAACTGGCTGACGTTCTGGCTGCTGCTAACGCACGTGCAGAGAAAATCAATGCACTGGGCACCGTTACTCTCGCGTCTAAAGCAGGCGACGAAGGTAAACTGTTCGGTTCCATCGGTACCCGCGACATCGCTGATGCAGTTACTGCAGCTGGCGTTGAAGTGGCGAAGAGCGAAGTTCGCCTGCCAAACGGCGTTCTGCGCACCACCGGTGAGCACGAAGTTGACTTCCAGGTTCACAGCGAAGTATTCGCGAAACTGGTTGTGAATGTAGTAGCTGAGTAATTTTTTACTTAGTTTGAAAGCGCCGGCCTTGTGCCGGCGTTTTTGTTTCTGTCGCTTACTGTGCGCGGATAAAGCTGCCGTCCGGCTGGCGGGTAAACAACACCGGACCGTTACTGCTCTCGACCGTTAAGCCGGTCACCACGCCCTGCGCGTTCTGACGAATCTTCACCTGCTGACCACTCTGCAGCGCGCTCAGCGGCTGCCCATCGCCTTCCACCCGCGCCATGGCAAACACATCATTGACTGGCAGATTGTTGTCACGGAACAGCTGTGCCAGCGTCTGGCCCGAGGCCACGGTATAGCTGTGCCATTCGCCCTGGGCATCACTTTTCGGCGTCGTATTCTGCGGCGGCTGCGCATTGTTATCGTAGATTTCCGCCTGCATCGGCACCTCTTTGCCGCTGCTCTCCGCCGGACGTTCCACCGGATACTGCGGCGTGCTGGCAGGCCAGAGAAACGCCAGCAGCATCACCAGCAGGGCAATAACGATACCGCGTCGGTGCAGCGGCGGCAGCGGATCCATCCAGCGTACGTTATCCAGCAGATGCCAGATGCGCTGCAGCACAGCGGGTATACGCGACGGGGTTTCAGAAGCCATTCTTTCCTCCTCCTCGCTGGCGGTCGTGACGCGCCTGTCAGGCAGCCAGCGTTGCAACCGGGAAAATAAGGTACGCGGTGCGCGCGTCCTGCGACGTCGTGGGGCGATTTGGCCCATGGATGCTCTCTTGTTCTATAGTATGGGCAAAGCGGGCGCGAAGTGCCTGCCAGCATTGAAAAATTTGACCTGCATATTGTTTCTCTTTCCCCGGGAAATGTCATCCGCGGCGCGCGAGATTTTACGCCAGCCGCCTGCGCTGTTATGCTGCCGGTTCTATTTTCTCCGGGATTAAGGAAACAAGATGACGACCCCTTCATTTGACAGCGTCGAATCACAAGCAAGTTACGGTATCGGTTTACAGGTTGGCCAGCAGCTGCAAGAGTCTGGACTGCAGGGTCTGCAGCCAGAAGCGCTGCTTGCGGGCCTGCGCGACGCGCTGGAAGGGAACTCACCGGCAGTTCCGGTTGACGTGGTACACCGTGCGCTGCGTGAAGTCCACGAGCGTGCCGAAGGCGTACGTCGTGAGCGCGTCGAAGCCATGGCGGCCGAAGGTCAGCAGTTCCTCGAGCAGAATGCACAGCGTGAAGGTGTGAGCAGCACCGAATCCGGCCTGCAGTTCAGCGTCATCACCCAGGGCGATGGTCCGATCCCATCACGTCAGGATCGCGTACGCGTGCACTACACCGGTAAGCTGATTGACGGCACCGTGTTTGATAGCTCCGTTGCCCGTGGCGAACCGGCTGAATTCCCGGTCAGCGGCGTGATTGCCGGCTGGATTGAAGCGCTGACCCTGATGCCGGTTGGTTCGAAGTGGGAGCTGGCCATTCCGCACAATCTCGCTTACGGCGAGCGCGGCGCGGGTGCCTCTATCCCGCCATTCAGCACCCTGATTTTCGAAGTCGAGCTGCTGGAAATCCTGTAATAAACAGCGGGCGCCATATCTGGCGCCCGCGGTCACTACTTCTTCTCTGCCTGCTTCTGTAGATCTACCTGCCAGATTGCAAAGCCCGTTTCATCACTGCCGACGGCTTTCATCGGATAATCAGCATACTTCCCAATAAACTGCGTGGCTTTTGCGCCCGGCGCGGTCTCAAAGCGAATATCCAGCGGCGTTGAGCTGGCGATCGGTGCCAGCCGCCAGTTGTGATCGGCCTGTGGCTGCACCGCGCCGTGGGTGCGGGTTTCGCTGCTGATGTAGGCGGCCACCACCGAGCGGTTCTCATCCGGCGAAGCAAACGCGACATACTGCTCGCCGGTACCGGCAAATTTGCCACCCCAGGCACGGTAATTATTGGTGGCAACGAGGAAGGTCGCTTTGGGATCGATCGGTTTGCCCTGCCAGCGCAGATCCTGAATACGTGATGCCGCCGGGTTAATCAGCTGGCATTCGGCGTCGTAGCGCGCCGGTTGCGTTACATCGATCTGATACTGCACGCCGTCAATCACATCAAAATTGTAGGTGCGGAAATCCCAGTTGATCAGCGACTGCGGCTGACGACGATGCACGTCGATCTGATTAAACTGCGCCGCCGAGCACTCCAGCCACTCTTTCACCTGCGCGCCGCTGACTTTCATCACCACCAGCGTATTTGGGTAGAGATAGAGATCGGCGGCATTACGGAAGGTGAGATCGCCTTTTTCCACTTCAACGTAGCTGGCCGGATCGTTCTTACGGCCGCCGGCTTTAAACGGTGCCGCTGCCGAGAGCACCGGTAAGCGGCCCAGATCGGGATCGCCCTGAATGAAGCGTTCGACGTAAGCACGCTGCGCATTATTGACGATCTGCACGGTGGGATCGTCCTGCACCAGCGACAGGTAGCTGTACATCACATCCGCCGACTTGCCGATCGGTTTTGCCACAAACTCACGCGTGGCGCGATGATCGTCGGCCAGCACTTTCACCAGACCGGCATCTTCCGCCGCCAGCGATTTTTTCGCCACCGCATCGTAAACTGGCCGCGCTTCGGCTTTACCCTGGGTCACCTGCCAGTTGCCGCCGTCATTTTTCAGCACCAGGTCAACCACGCCGAGATGATCGCCCCACATGCCGGGCATTACCGCCGGTACGCCGTTAAGCGTGCCCTGAGCGATATCCGCGCCTTTAATCGCCGCAAACTCTTTGCCGGGAAACACCGCGTGCGCATGGCCGAACATGATGGCATTGATACCTGGCACCTGACTGAGGTAATACACCGAGTTTTCCGCCATGGCATGGTACGGCTCACTGCTCAAACCGGAGTGCGGAATAGCGATGATTATTTCAGCACCTTTTGCGCGCATTTCCGGCACATAGCGCTTCGCTGTCTCGGTGATGTCATCAACGCGCACTTTACCCTGCAGATTGTTGCGATCCCACACCATAATCTGCGGTGGTACGAAGCCGATATAGCCGATTTTCAGCGTATGCGGCTTGCCGTCGCGGTCTTTTACCGCGGTTTCTTTAATTAAATAGGGGGTAAACAGCGGTTTGCCACTGGTTTCATTGATAACGTTGGCGTTGATGTAGGGAAAACGTGCCCCGGCAATCGCCTGCTGCAGATAGGGCAGGCCGTAGTTAAATTCGTGGTTGCCCAGATTGCCCACCGAGTAATCCAGCGTATTAAGGGCTTTATACACCGGATGGATTTCTCCCGGCTGCAGGCCTTTGGCCGCCATGTAATCACCCAGCGGGCTGCCCTGAATAATGTCGCCGTTATCCACCAGCACGCTGTTTGCTACTTCGCCGCGCGCCTGCTGGATGAGCGTAGCGGTGCGCACCAGACCAAACTTTTCGGTCGGCGTGTCTTTGTAGTAATCGAAATCCATCATGTTGCTGTGCAGATCGGTGGTTTCCAGAATGCGTAAATCCACCGTGGCAGCCTGTACCGTGGCGGCTGCAACGCACAGTGCCAGTAACGACATGCTCGCTTTGAACATGGCTTGCTCCTTGTTCGCTTTAATGGGCCTCTCAAAATAATGTAAAACCATGACGAATTATCATTTCAATTTGTGATGAGGCTCTGGATTTTGCCTCTTTCCTGCGCAAGCTGACGGAGTGCCTGCCATTCAGCATTGCGCCATAGCCGTCACCGGCGAACTATGGTATTGATAATCAAGGCGAATACCCTGAGCAGTAAACTGCTACAGCGCAACTGCTAAAATATCTGGAGACGGGCTGCCGATGTTTCGCCGGCAGCATCAGCCGAAATGAGGTGAACAATGTTAGAAAAAATTTGCCAGCTGGCGCGCAGCGCGGGCGATGCCATTATGCAGGTCTACGATGGCGCACAACCGCTGGACGTGACGCGTAAATCGGATGATTCACCGGTCACGGCGGCCGATCTGGCGGCACATCAGGTTATCGTGCAGGGCTTAGCGGCCCTGACGCCTGACGTGCCGGTGCTGTCGGAAGAGGATCCACCCGGCTGGGATGTGCGTCAGCACTGGCAGCAGTACTGGCTGGTCGATCCGCTCGACGGCACCAAAGAGTTCATCAAGCGTAACGGCGAGTTCACGGTCAATATCGCGCTGATTGAGCACGGCAAACCGGTGCTGGGCGTGGTGTACGCGCCGGCGCTGGGGGTGATGTATTCTGCGGCCGAAGGCAAAGCGTGGAAAGAAGAGGGCGGCCACACCACGCAGATCCACGTACGTGAAGCGCGACCGCTGCTGGTGGTAGTGAGCCGTTCGCACGCTGATAAAGACGAAGAGCTGAAAGAGTATCTGACCCAGCTGGGCGAGCACCAGACCACCGCTATCGGCTCCTCGCTCAAGTTCTGCCTGGTGGCAGAGGGCAAGGCGCAGCTCTATCCGCGCTTCGGGCCGACCAATATCTGGGATACCGGTGCCGGCCATGCGGTAGCCATTGCCGCTGGCGCGCACGTGCATGACTGGCAGGGCAAAACCCTCGACTACGCGCCGCGCGAGTCGTTCCTGAATCCGGGCTTCCGCGTCTCGCTGTTCTGATACGCTGTGCGCGCCGCCCGCTGTGGCGCGATCACGCCTGCAGCAGCTGATGGATCAGTTTCATCGCCTGCTGCACTTCATCCTGCGTCAGCGGACCGTCTTTGGCGTAACGCACATGGCCGGTCTTATCCAGAATCACAATCGCCGAACCGCCTTTCTCCAGCTGCCACGCCTTGCGCGCGTTGCCGTTGCTGTCGACAATGAACTGCGACCACGGATACTGCTGTTTATTGCTCTCAATGCTGCTGCGCACAAACATCCCGGTGCCGGGAATGGCATCATCGGTATTAACCACCGTGGTGGTCTGATAGCGGTCGTGCGGCAGCTGGGCGGCTTTGATGGCTTCAATCAGCGCGGCGTTCTGTTCTTTGGCTGACGAGCGTCCGGCAATGTGCAGGATGACCCGCACTTTGCCACTCAGCTGGGCGCTGTTCCAGGGCTGGTAGCGAAACTTCTCCTGCTGATATAGCAGTTCTCCTTTGTCGTTAACGCCGACTGCCGGCACGCGCTCGCCAACCTTAAACGCGTGGGCTGAGGCAAGGCTGGGCAGCAGCAGCGCCAGGGCTATCACGGAATGTGCCAAACGCATGGTAATGCTCCTTAGTGATCCGACCAGTTATTCATGTTTTTGCAATATTAGGCGTGGATGATGCGCCTGTCGCGATGAGATAGCAGCTTTGTAACCCATGCCACAATTCCTTAACCAATGAAGGTTTATACTGGATTTTGTGATCGTTATGACAGAGTTCTCTGTAATGATGTGTCAATTCAGTAAAAAATCCATTTTTTCGGAACATCGGCAAGGAATCATGTTCTATAGTTATGCCTCATTTGCGCTTCAAGGGCTCGTACCGAATTTGGCAACGGCGAAGCGTATTACATCTGTTCAGGAGTTAAACAGCATGAAGATCTTCCAGCGCTATAATCCGCTGCAAATTGCGAAATATGTAAAGACGCTATTTAAAGGAAGGTTGTACATCAAGGATGTTGGCGCGTTTGAGTTCGACAAAGGCAAAGTCATGTTGCCGCGCGTCAAGGATAAACAGCACCTTAGCGTGATGTCAGAAATCAACCGCCAGGTGCTGCGGCTGCAAGCCGAGTACAACTAAGCAAAAGAAAGGGCGCCGCTGGCGCCCTGAATCTTTCTGTAACTGCACGATCACTGCTACGCGGCAGGCCCTTCAGACTCATCCAGCGTATTCTTCGACACATTCAACACCGGCGGGCGATCGTCAATGCGCGTCACCAGCAGCTGGTCGATGCGGTAGCTGTCGATATCCACCACCTCGAATTTGTAGCCGGAGAATTTGACGAAATCGGTGCGTTTGGGGATCTTACGCAGCATATACATCATAAAGCCGCCGATGGTCTCGTAGTTGCCGGACTGCGGGAACTCGTCGATATCCAGCACGCGCATCACGTCATCAATCGGCGTACCGCCTTCCACCAGCCAGGAATTCTCGTCACGCGCCACAATCTGCTCTTCCAGCCCCTGACCGACCAGATCGCCCATCAGCGTGGTCATCACGTCGTTAAGCGTGATAATCCCGACCACCAGCGCATATTCGTTCATGATCACCGCGAAGTCTTCGCCAGCGGTTTTAAAACTCTCCAGCGCCTCTGACAGCGTCAGCGTATCCGGCACAATCAGCGCCGAACGAATCTGCACGCCGCTGTTGAGCGTCATGCTCTGGTTGCCCAGCACGCGCAGCAGCAGCTCTTTGGAATCAACGTAACCAACGATATGGTCGATATCGCCGTCGCACACCAGAAACTTCGAATGCGGGTGTTGCGCGATTTTGGTTTTCAGGCTGGTTTCGTCTTCGTGCAGATCGAACCACACGATATTTTCACGCGAGGTCATGGACGAAGGCACGGTGCGTGATTCCAGCTCAAACACATTCTCAATCAGCTCGTGCTCCTGCTTGCGCAGCACGCCGGCCAGCGCGCCCGCTTCTACCACCGCGTAAATGTCATCTGAGGTGATGTCATCTTTACGCACCATCGGCAGCTTAAAGATGCGAAAGAACACGTTGGCCAGGCCATTGAACAGCCACACCAGCGGGCGGAAAACCAGCAGGCAGAAGCGCATCGGATTGATGATGCGTAGCGCGATGGCTTCCGGCGCGATCATGCCGACGCGTTTTGGCGTCAGGTCGGCAAACAGAATAAACAGGCTGGTGACGATGGTGAAGGAGCAGATAAAGCTGAGCTGATCCGCCAGTTCCGGCTCCATAAAGCGGTTGAACAGGCTGCTGAAGGCGGGCGAAAACGCCGCATCGCCGACGATACCGCCGAGAATCGCGACGGCGTTGAGGCCAATCTGTACCACGGTGAAGAACATGCCAGGCTGTTCCTGCATCTTCAGCACGCGCTGCGCGTTGATGTTGCCTTCATCGGCCAGCAGTTTCAGTTTGATCTTGCGGGCAGCCGCCAGCGAGATCTCCGACAGAGAAAAAAATGAACTGATTACGATCAGTAAAAGAATGACAAGCAGGCTATCAAGCATAAAAGATCCGTTGGGTTAATCACTTGTCATTTTTGGCCTGGGCAGCGCGAAGAGGCGTACATCCGGTACTTACCCGTCAAACAGGGCTATCCGTGCCAAAAATGTCTGCGCCAGTTCGACAAAGTCACGTTAACGTCGGGGCAGAAATGCGTGCAGGCGAGGCCTGCTGGTCGCTGATTATAGCAGCAGCGCTATTGCTGCCGCCAGCGGCGTGATTGGCCGGCTCGGATTAATCCGAGTGGCGGCTGGCGGTGCGCAGAAGCGCGGCTTCGTTGTTGTATCGGTACGCACATTTACCGACAATAGCAGTCGATTTGGCTTAGCGGCCGTTTTTACGCAGCCGCTCGCAAAAAAGAGCGGCTATGCTGATGGGTATGCAAGGTGTGGTGATACCCTTTCCACCAGAGTTAACGCCCCTGCGGAATAGGGGCAGGCATTATTAACAGGAGTACGCGTGCCGCGATTTCATGCTTATTGCTTGGCCAGCCTGCTGCTTGCCGCACCTGCTGTTGAGGCAGCTAAAGTGCGACTGCAGCTGGAAGGCCTGACCGGGGAGTTACAGAAAAACGTCAGGGCGCGCTTGTCCACTATCGGCAGTGACGAGGTGTCGAACGATGGCCGTTTCCAGGCGCGCGTGGCTGCCGCGATCAAAGAAGGTTTGCGTGCGCTGGGCTATTACGAGCCGCAGATCGACTTTGAATCACGCCCGGCACCGCCGCAGGGTGGCCGTCCAGTGCTGATTGCCCGCGTCACCGCCGGTGAGCCGGTGAAGATTGGCGGCAGCACCATTGTGGTGGAAGGTGCCGCAAAAGACGATCCTGACTATCAGGCGTGGGTGAAGCAGGGCAGGCCGAAAGTCGGCAGCCAGCTCAATCACGGCGACTACGATAAATTCAAAAACGGCTTCTCCAGCCTGGCGCTGCGTAATGGTTACTTCGACGGTGACTTTAAGCAGAGCCAGCTTGGTGTCTCGGTAGAACGGCGCTTAGCGTTCTGGGATATCGACTACGACAGCGGCCCGCGCTATCGCTTCGGCGATGTCAGCTTTGAAGGCTCGCAAATCAATGAAGCCTATCTGCGCAATCTGGTGCCGTTCAAAAAGGGCGATCCCTATAGCTCACGCGATTTGGCCGAACTCAATCGGCGCCTCTCCGCCACCGGCTGGTTTAATTCTGTCGTCGTGGCACCGGAGTTCGATAAAGGGCGCCAGACCAAAGTGCTGCCGCTCAGCGCCGCCGTGTCGCCGCGCGTGGAGAACACCATCGAAGCCGGTGTCGGTTACTCGACGGACGTCGGACCGCGGCTGAAAGGCACGTGGAAAAAGCCGTGGATCAATGACAGCGGCCACAGCCTGACCTCCAGCGCCTATATCTCCGCGCCGGAGCAGCAGCTTGATCTCAGCTATAAAGTGCCGCTGCTGAAAAGTCCGCTGGAGCAGTACTACACCTTCTCCGGCGGCCTGAAACGCACCGATCTCAACGACACCAAATCGGACACCACCACGCTGGCGATGTCGCGTAACTGGGACAGCAGCTCCGGCTGGCAGCGCGCGGTTAACCTGCGCTGGAGTCTCGACCACTTTACTCAGGGCAGCGTCACCAACACCACCATGCTGCTCTATCCGGGCGTCAGCCTGAACCGCACCCGTTCGCGCGGCGGCCTGATGCCGACCTGGGGCGATTCACAGCGCTACTCGGTAGACGTGTCGGACACCACCTGGGGCTCGGACGTCGACTTCCTGATCCTGCAGGCGCAGAACGTGTGGATCCGCACGCTGGGCGAGAAGCATCGCTTTGTGGCGCGCGGTAACCTTGGCTGGATTGAAACCAACGACTTTGAAAAAGTGCCGCCCGATTTGCGCTTCTTCGCCGGCGGTGACCGCAGCATTCGCGGCTATAAATACAAAGATATCTCGCCGCGCGATGACGAAGGCAAACTCACCGGTGCCTCAAAACTGGCCACCGGCTCGCTCGAGTATCAGTACAACGTCTCCGGCAAATGGTGGGGCGCGGTATTCGTCGACTCCGGTGAAGCGGTCAACGACATCAAGCAGAGTAATGTTAAAACCGGTGCAGGCTTCGGCGTGCGCTGGTCTTCTCCGGTAGGGCCGATCAAGTTTGATATCGCGCGCCCGATTGGTGACGACAAGGAGCATGGATTGCAATTTTATGTAGGACTGGGGCCTGAACTATGAAGCTGTGGAAAAAGGTCCTGATCGGTATCGGTATTTTCCTGCTGGTGCTGTTGGCCAGCGTGGCGTTTCTGGTGGGCACCACGCCCGGATTGCATCTGTTGTTTAAAGGTGCCGATCGCTGGGTGCCGGGCCTGTCGATTAACAAGGTGGAAGGCGGCTGGCGCGATCTGACGCTGAGCGGCGTGAAGTACCAGATGCCGGGCGTCAGCGTGGATGCCGGGCGCTTCCATCTGGCGCTCAACCTCAACTGCCTGCTGCACTCCTCGGTGTGCGTGAACGATATCGCGCTGCAGGATGTCAGCGTGGTGGTCGACAGCAAAAAAATGACGCCAGCCAGTGCGCCGCCGCCGGAAGAGGAGAGCGGCAGCAGCAATCTCAGCACGCCATACCCGATTACCCTGAGCCGGGTCAGCCTGCATAACATCAACGTCAAAGTCGATGACACCGCCATTTCGCTGCTCGATTTCACCAGCGGCCTGCAGTGGCAGGATCGCGCGCTGACGCTCAATCCCACCCATATCCAGAGCCTGCTGATCGCGCTGCCGAAGGCGGCGAAAGTGGCGGACGAACAGGTGGTGCAGCCTAAAGTGCAGCAGCCGCAGCCGGATGAGAAACCGCTGGGCGAAACGCTACAGGCGATGTTTGCCGAGCCGCTGCTGCCGGCACTGCCGGATTTCCAGCTGCCGCTCGATATCAATGTGCAGCAGCTGTTGGGTGAGCAGTTGCGCATCACCGGCGATACGGATGTGGCGATTACGCGTCTGCTGCTGAAGGCCAAAACTACCGACCGGCATGTGCAGCTGGAGACCTTTGACGTCGACTCGCCGCAGGGACAGCTCAACGCCAGCGGCGATGCCCGGCTGGCGGATAACTGGCCGGTCAATTTTGTGCTCAACGGCTCGCTGAATCTCGATCCGATTAAAGGCGAGAAGATCAAACTGAACCTCGCCGGGGCGATGCGTGACGAGCTGAAGCTGGGCCTGAACCTCTCGGGGCCGGTGCGTGCCCAGCTGGACGCCGCCGCGCAGCCGGCGGTCGCCGGTCTGCCGCTGTCGCTTAAACTCACCAGTCCGCAGCTGCGCTGGCCGCTGACCGGTCCGGTGCAGTATCAGGCGGATAATCTCGACTACCAGTTCAGCGGCAAAGCCACCGACTACGTGATGTCGCTGCGCACTGCGGTGAAGGGCGAAGCGTTGCCGCCGGCCACCATTACGCTGGACGGTAAAGGCAACGTGCAGCAGTTCAGTCTGGATAAACTGCGTGTGGCGGCGCTGCAGGGCAACATTGACCTTAGCGCGCTGGTGGACTGGAGCAAAGCCATCAGCTGGCGCAGCGAACTGACGCTGGCGGGCATCAATACCGCTAAACAGTATCCTGACTGGCCGGCGAAGCTCGACGGTAAAATCACCACGCGAGGTAGCCTGTACGGCGGTAGCTGGCAGCTCAGCGTGCCGCAGCTGGCGCTGAAGGGCAATGTGAAACAGAACGCGGTGAGCGCCGAAGGCTCGCTGACCGGCAACAGTTACAATCAGTGGAAAATCCCCGGCATTGACATCGCGCTGGGGCGCAACCATCTCGACGTGAAGGGCGAACTGGGCGACGCGCTAAATCTGGATGCCAGTGTCGATGCACCGCATCTGGATAACGCGCTGCCGGGCCTCGGCGGCGTAGCCAAAGGCACCATCAAGGCGCGCGGTACGCTGCAGGCGCCCCAGCTGCTGGCCGATCTAACCGCCAGCGGCCTGCGCTGGCAGCAGTTGCAGATCCGCCGTGTCACGCTGCAGAGCGATGTGAAATCCAGCGATCAGGTC
>NZ_SDFT01000053.1:0-35041 GCF_004916815.1 Pantoea sp. R102 | reverse complement strand
CGCCAGCAGCTCTTCCAGCCGGGTCAGCTTCTGACGCAGTTCGCTGTTGGCCTTGCGCGGCACCAGCGTGCCAAACAGGGAAAACGCCTGACGCAGCGTTTCCAGCGCTTCAATTACCCGTGCCCGGGCGTCTTCGTTACCGCGCAGCCAGACTTCTTCATGGTACTGCCAGTGGCCGAGCGCCGCGCTCATGGCGTGAACCATGCCCTGCTCCACCGTGGCTTTAGGGGCAATTTTCTGCAGCGGCAGCGCGCGCAATGGTCGCGGCGCGTTGCCCTGCGCCAGCTGATAACCGCGTGCCGCTTTGCTCAGGCTGCCGAGGCGCAGGCCGCCCGTGGCGATCAGCGCGCTGGCGAAGGTCAGCATATCGCTGCGCGCTCCGCGCTTAAGCTCCAGCTCCACTTCATACAGCGGCTCGCTCAGCTCCCCTGCGGCAACGCTGCCGCAATCGAAAGCCACTTCAATTTCGCTGTCGCCAACGCTCACCAGCCAGGTTTCACGCTGGAAATGGGTGCTGAACAGCGGCTGCAAACGCGACTGAAGCGCGGCAATATCGGTACCCTGCGGCCAGATCTCTGCCGGCAGGCGGGCAATGTCCAGCTGCGGCTCGCTGAGGTCGACGTTGTATTCCGGACGCTGATGCAGGCCGCCCAGCGTTTTGCCGGCGGTTTTCAGCGTCATTTCATAGCGCTGATCCACGCCGCGAATCCGCAGGCCCATATCCCAGCGGCGCAGCTGGTTGTCATCGGTTTCGTAATAGATGTTGGTCAGCTCACGCGCGGCGTGGTGCTGATGTGGCCAGGCGGCAAGCGTCTGCGCCAGTTTTTCGGCGGCTTGCGGGGTGGCAATGAACTTTAATTCGATTTCGATGGTCATAATTTTTTATTCAATACGCTGCTGGCACTTACGAGTTTAATCTGGCGAAGAGTAATGCACCGCAAGCCTGCTGTCTCTGCTTTCTTGTGCTTTTACGACCCTTTTCGCACCGCATTGAGACCAGGATAGTTCTCATTCAGATTTATGCGAAGCGACTCCAGACTGTGCCGGTAAATTTACGCCCATCATGAAAAAACGATATCGAATGAAAAAAATCACACTTGCCGCCCTCTCTTTGCTGGCTTTCAGCGCCATCGCACCGGCCCACGCGGCCGATGAAAAACGTTACATCTCCGACGAATTATCCACCTGGGTACGCAGCGGCCCTGGCGATCAGTATCGCCTGGTTGGCAAGCTGAATGCCGGGGAGGAAGTCACGCTGCTGCAAACCAATAATGACTCGCAGTACGCGCAAATCCGCGATGCAGAAGGCAAAACTAACTGGATCCCGCTGTCGCAGCTCAGCGCCTCCCCCAGCCTGCGCACTCGCGTGCCGCAGCTGGAGCAGCAGGTCAAAGAGCTGACCGACAAACTGGCGAACATTGATAACAGCTGGAATCAGCGTACGTCAGAGATGCAGAACAAGGTGGCCAACAGCGACGGCACCATCAACGGCCTGAAAGAAGAGAATCAGAAGCTGCGCAACGAGCTGATTGTGGCGCAGAAGAAGGTCAGCGCCGCTAACGTTCAGCTGGATGACAAACAGCGCACCATCATCATGCAGTGGTTTATGTATGGCGGCGGCGTGCTCGGTGTGGGTCTGCTGCTCGGTCTGCTGCTGCCGCACATGGTGCCGCGCCGCAAGAAAAACGATCGCTGGATGAATTAAAGCCGCCACGCCATTTGTGGTTTGCCTGGAGGGGATCGTAAGATGCCCCTTTTGGCATGCCCGCTTTTTCGCCAAAGTATGCAACAATAACGTAACAAGCGTGCGCGGCACGCAAAAGTGGATTGCCTCTGGAGTGGTTGAGTGAAGACGTTTCTGGTCGGTGGCGCAGTGCGTGACGCCTTACTGCGTTTGCCGGTAAAAGATAGAGATTGGGTGGTGGTGGGCGCAACGCCCGACAGCATGCTGGCGCAGGGCTATCAGCAGGTGGGCCGGGATTTTCCGGTTTTTTTACACCCTGAAAGCCGTGAAGAGTATGCGCTGGCGCGCACCGAGCGCAAAAGCGGCAACGGTTATACCGGCTTCGTGACCCAGTTCGCGCCGGACGTGACGCTGGAGCAGGATTTACAGCGTCGCGATCTGACCATCAATGCCATCGCGCAGGCTGCTGACGGCACGCTGATCGACCCTTATCACGGCCAGCAGGATTTGCAGCAGCGCACCCTGCGTCACGTGTCGGCAGCTTTTAATGAAGATCCGCTGCGCGTGCTGCGCGTGGCGCGTTTTGCTGCCCGTTTCGCCCACCTCAATTTCCGCGTGGCACCAGAAACCCAGGCGCTGATGCGCGAGATGGCGCACAGCGGTGAACTGGCGCACCTCACCGCAGAGCGGGTGTGGAAAGAGACGGAAAAAGCGCTGCTGACGCGCAATCCTCAGGTCTATTTCCAGCTGCTGCGCGACTGCGATGCATTGCAGGTGCTGTTCCCGGAAATCGACAACCTGTACGGCATTCCGGCCCCCGTTAAGTGGCATCCGGAGATCGATACCGGCGTCCACGCGCTGATGACGCTGACCATGGCCGCAGCGCTCTCCGACCAGCTTGACGTGCGCTTCGCCACGCTGTTCCACGATGTGGGTAAAGCGCTGACGCCGCCAGAGAAGTGGCCGAGCCATCATGGTCACGGCCCGGCCGGTGTACCGATTGTTGAAGCACTGTGCCAGCGGCTGCGCGTGCCGAATCAGGTGCGCGATCTGGCCCTGGTGGTGACGGAGTTTCACGATGTGGTGCACACCATTGAACGCCAGCCGGCTGACGCGCTGGTGGCGCTGTTTGACCGCATCGACGCCTGGCGCAAGCCCGATCGCGTGGAAAAGATGGCACTGACCAGCGAAGCCGATGCACGCGGGCGTACTACGCTGGAGAGCATGGCTTATCCGCAGGGCGATTATCTGCGGCGCGCGTTTGCGCTGGCGCAGGCAGTGCCCACCAAAGCGGTGGTCGAGGCCGGTTTCACAGGCGCGGCGGTGCGGGAAGAGCTGACGCGTCGGCGCGTGCTGGCGTTGCAGGAAGGGTTAATCGACGCGCGGCCAGCGTAACCGGCCGCGCCTCGCGCATTACATAAAGATGGCGTAAACCGCTGCCGCGACGATAAAGCGGTAGATGGCAAACGACACAAACGAGATACGTTTGATCAGCTCAAGGAACACTTTGATCGCCAGCAGCGCGACGATGAAGGCGGTCACGAAGCCCACGGCAAACATCGGGAAATCCTGCATCGTCAGGAAGCCCATGCTCTTGTAGAGATCAAGTCCGGTAGCACCGATCATCATCGGTACCGCGAGGATGAAGGAAAACTCGGACGCCGCATAGCGGCTGACGCCCATCAGCATACCGCCGGAGATGGTGGCGCCGGAACGCGAGAAGCCCGGCCACAGCGCCAGACACTGGAAGCAGCCAATCATAAACGCCTGGCGATAGGTGATGTCATCAATGCCCACCGCTTTCGGCTGCTTTGGCTTGAGATATTCCGCCGCCAGCAGCAGCACGCCGCCCACCACCAGCGCGTACATCACGTTGATCGGGTTAAACAGGGTTTTAATCTGGTCATGCAGTACCAGGCCAATCACCACTGCCGGCACCATACCCAGCAGAATGTGAATCAGCGTCAGTTTTCCGCTGCCGACGCCTTCGTGGCGCTCCTGGCCGAAGTGAATGCCGATCAGGCCAAACAGCCGGCGCCAGAACATCACGACTACGGCGAGGATTGAGCCCAGCTGGATCACCACTTCAAAGGTTTCCGCCTTCTCACCCTCGAACCCCAGCAAATGGCCAACAATAATCATGTGGCCTGTGGATGAGACCGGCAGGAACTCCGTAAGGCCTTCCACAACCCCCAGGATTGCAGCTACCCATAGCTGATGAATGTCTGCCATCAAATTTTACCCTCTATCCGTTTTAAACAGTAAAAAGGCGGTCGCGCACCGCTACCGCCTGAAATTATGCCTGCACCTTGCTGAAGGAAACCTTAAGGATTTCGGTCACTTCCCCTTCATCAGCGCAGCGGCCTCCACTGAGACACACCATAATTTGGTTTGGTTTCATTGTGATGGCAATCACGCAGGATTTATTTAGGAATAGTCCCGCGCTCAATTCTCACGCCCACGCTCGCCGCCTGGGCGACAGCCCCCGGTTTACCTACCTTCACGCGTACTCCGGGCGTTTTGAAACGATTCATCAACAGATCGGCGATTTCTTCTGCCACCCGTTCGACCAGCGCAAAACGCTGTCCCTGCAGATGACTGAGGATCGCTTCGGTGACATCGGCGTAGCTCAGACAGTGGTTCACATCGTCGCTCACCGCCGCCTGACGGTTGTCCCACGCCATTTCGACATCGAGCACCAGCTTCTGCTGCATGCCCTGTTCCCAGTCGTAAACGCCAATGGTGGTGAACACGGTGAGTTGTTCTATAAATACGATATCCATGATGTCACTCTCTGTTTTTGGCTTAGCCGGATACCACTTCCGGCGGATTATGCGTATTATCCACGCTTATCGAGAACAAAACGACCCAAAAGGAACGGTACGAAGCTATGAGTGCTATCGCGCTTGGTATGATTATTTTCGCGTATCTTTGCGGCTCGATTTCCAGTGCGATCCTGGTTTGTAAACTCGCTGGTTTACCCGATCCCCGCAGCGCAGGCTCTGGCAATCCAGGCGCCACCAACGTGTTACGTATTGGCGGTAAAGCCGCCGCTGCCGCGGTACTGATTTTCGACGTGGCGAAGGGAATGGTGCCGGTATGGATCGCCTGGTGGCTGCACGTCACGCCGATGTATCTTGGTCTCACGGCCATCGCCGCCTGCCTCGGCCATATCTATCCGGTGTTTTTCCGCTTTCGCGGCGGCAAAGGTGTGGCCACCGCGTTTGGGGCCATCGCGCCGATTGGCTGGGACCTGACCGGCCTGATGACCGGCACCTGGCTGCTGACGGTGCTGCTCAGCGGCTACTCATCGCTGGGCGCGATCGTCAGCGCGTTGATTGCCCCGTTTTACGTCTGGTGGTTCAAGCCGCAGTTCACCTTTCCGGTGTCGATGCTGTCATGCCTGATTTTGCTGCGCCATCACGACAATATTCAGCGCCTGTGGCGCGGTCAGGAAAACCGCGTGTGGAAGCGTAAAAAGAAGAAATAAAAAAACCGGCGCGCAGCCGGTTTTTTATTATCAGATGGCCGGTAATTCCGCCAGCGGCCAGCGTGGCCGCACGCTGACACCCAGCTCACCGCGCGTGCCGCCTTTCAGCCGCACCATGCCGGCATAGGCAATCATCGCGCCGTTGTCGGTGCAGAACTCCGGACGGGCATAAAACACCTCGCCGCCGCGCGCGCTCATCATGGTTGCCATGCGTTCACGCAGCGTGCGGTTGGCGCTCACGCCGCCGGCAATCACCAGGCGTTTGAAGCCGGTCTGCTCCAGCGCACGCTTGCATTTGATCATCAGCGTATCCACTACCGCATCTTCAAAGGCGCGGGCGATATCGGCGCGCGCCTGTTCGTCACCGTCATGTTCGCGAATGGTATTCGCCGCAAAGGTTTTCAGGCCGGAGAAGCTGAAGTCCAGCCCCGGACGATCGGTCATCGGACGCGGGAACTTAAAGCGATCCGACGTGCCCTGCTGTGCCATGCGCGACAGCATCGGGCCGCCCGGATAATCCAGCCCCAGCAGCTTGGCGGTTTTATCGAACGCTTCCCCGGCGGCATCGTCAATCGATTCGCCCAGCAGCGTATATTCACCAATGCCGGTGACGCTGATCAGCTGCGTGTGGCCGCCGGAGACCAGCAGTGCCACGAACGGGAATGCCGGTGGGTTGTCTTCCAGCATCGGCGCCAGCAGATGGCCTTCCATGTGATGCACCGGCACCGCCGGCACATTCCAGGCGAACGCCAGCGCGCGGCCAATGGTGGCGCCAACCAGCAGCGCACCGACCAGGCCGGGACCGGCGGTGTACGCCACGGCGTCAATCTCTCCGGCCTGCAAGCCCGCCTGTTTCAGCGCGGCCTGGATCAGCGGCACGGTTTTCCGCACGTGATCGCGCGAGGCCAGTTCCGGCACCACGCCGCCGTAATCCGCATGTAATTTCACCTGGCTATATAATTGATTCGCCAGCAGACCGGACGCATCGTCATAAATCGCGATGCCGGTTTCATCGCAGGACGTTTCAATACCCAGAACTCGCATAGCTTTATCACCCTCTTCTTGCGGCGCGCAGTGTAGCACAGGCCGGCTGACGCCTGCGCCCTTCCGCACGCGAAAAAGTGTTTTTCTGTCGCGCAAAGAGTGCGCTATACTCCACGGCCTGAAAAAACCGGCAGCCGCACAGGCAAACGCTCCTGTTGGTTCTAAATTGTCCATGGTGCTTTACAAGCCAGCCGCGCCTGGAGTAAAATGCTGCACCATTTTGAAAAGTGCTGGCGCCGCAGTCAGCAGCAAAAACCGAATTTTATCGAGGTGAGAGTTACATGCCGGTAATTAAAGTACGTGAAAACGAGCCATTCGACGTAGCACTGCGTCGCTTCAAGCGTTCCTGCGAGAAAGCAGGCGTTCTGGCTGAAGTTCGTCGTCGTGAGTTCTATGAAAAACCAACGACTGAACGTAAGCGCGCTAAAGCGTCTGCTGTTAAGCGTCACGCCAAGAAACTGGCTCGCGAAAACGCACGCCGCACTCGTCTGTACTAATTTCTTTTCGGAAGTTCGCTTCCGCCGCGTGTTAAACGCAGACAGAGTCAAGTAAGAGGCCGTGCTTTCCGAAAGGAAGCGCGGCTTGTTGCCGTTTATGAGCTGAAAAACCGGGGCTTATGGCTGGACGAATTCCACGCGTATTTATCAATGATTTACTTGCCCGCACGGACATCGTGGATCTTATCGATGCCCGCGTTAAGCTGAAAAAGCAGGGTAAGAACTATCACGCGTGCTGTCCTTTCCATAATGAAAAAACCCCCTCTTTCACCGTAAGCGGTGAAAAGCAGTTCTACTACTGCTTTGGCTGTGGTGCCAAAGGCAACGCCATCGACTTCCTGATGAATCACGATCGTCTGGATTTCGTCGAGAGCGTAGAGGAACTTGCCACGCAGCACGGCTTAGAAGTGCCGTACGAAGCAGGCAACGGTCCGAGCCCGATGGAGCGCCACCAGCGCCAGAGCCTGTATCAGCTGCTGGAAGGTTTAGACAGCTTTTATCAGCAGAGCCTGCGTAATCCGCAGGCAAAATCAGCACAACAGTATCTTGCCACACGCGGGCTGAGCCAGCAGGTGATCGATCACTTTGCCATTGGCTATGCGCCAGCCGGCTGGGACAACGTGCTGAAGCATTTCGGTCAGCAGAAAGAAGATCGTGAATCGCTGATGGAAGCGGGCATGCTGGTCAGCAATGACAGCGGCCGCACCTACGATCGTTTCCGCGATCGCGTGATGTTTCCGATTCGCGACAAGCGCGGACGCGTGATTGGTTTTGGTGGCCGCGTGCTGGGCAACGATACGCCCAAGTACCTGAACTCACCGGAAACACCGATTTTCCATAAAGGCCGCCAGCTGTACGGCCTGTATGAAGCGCAAAAAAATCATCCGCAACCGGCGCGTCTGCTGGTGGTGGAAGGCTATATGGACGTAGTGGCGCTGGCGCAGTTCGGCATTGATTATGCTGTCGCCTCGCTGGGCACCTCGACCACGGCGGAACATATCCAGCTTTTGTTCCGCTCGACCGATAACGTGATCTGCTGCTACGACGGCGACCGCGCCGGTCGTGAAGCTGCATGGCGTGCACTGGAAACCGCATTGCCTTACATGAATGACGGTCGTCAGCTACGCTTTATGTTTTTGCCCGACGGCGAAGACCCGGATACCCTGGTGCGTAAAGAGGGCAAAGCAGCGTTCGAAGCGCGGATGGAGCAGGCTATGCCGCTCTCCACGTTTCTGTTCGACAGCCTGATGCCGCAGGTGGATCTGAGTACGCGCGACGGCCGTACCAAGCTGGCGACGCTGGCGCTGCCGCTGATTAGCCAGATTCCGGGCGAAACGCTGCGGATTTATATGCGTCAGACGCTGGGTAATAAACTCGGCATTCTGGACGATAACCAGTTAGACAAGCTGATGCCGAAGCAGGCGGAAAGCGGTACCGCGCCGGTGGCGCCGCCGATGAAACGCACCACCATGCGCGTGCTGATTGCGTTGCTGGTGCAGAATCCGCAATTTGCCGCCATCGTGCCTGCGCTGGACGGGCTGGAGCAGTCTAAATTAGCGGGATTGCCACTGTTTGTGGAGTTAGTCCGCCGTTGTACTGAGAATCCTGGCCTGACCACCGGACAGCTACTAGAGTTATATCGCGGGACAGAATTTAGCCAGCCCCTTGAAACACTGGCCACCTGGAACCACATGATCGTAGATGACGAAGCGGAAGAAGTGTTCCAGGACTCGCTGGCAAGCATCTATGATGCTGCGCTGGAGCAGCGCCTCGAAGCACTGATTGCGCGCGACCGGACTGAAGGCCTGAGCGCCGCCGAACGCCGTGAATTCTGGGCATTAAGCCAGGCATTAGCCAAAAAATAAGATTTTACCGGGTCAGAACGATGAAGGCTGATAGCGCCGCCGTTCTTGCCTGATGTTTCTGGTTTATGGTCGCTGTAAGCGAAGCCGGAAGCAATGCATACATACCAGAGGCGTTAACGTCGCTGTCAGTTTCAAGGCTGCCAGCGCGCAGCAACCGGAGCGTACTGGCGTACGTGAGGATTGCGGGCACTGCCAGCATTGAAAATGGCAAGTAAGTTAGCCCCGGACAGAATATTAAGCGGCTTAAGTGCCGATTTACGATGGGCCAAAGCCCTGGCCGCGTTGAAGGCAGCGGCAAAAATACAACGCCTTCACTGTTATAGTTGGCTCGCTGCCGACCGACACCAATCTAATTAACAGAAGTGTGGATACCGTCTTATGGAGCAAAACCCGCAGTCACAGCTTAAGCTGCTTGTCACCCGTGGTAAGGAGCAGGGCTATCTGACCTATGCTGAGGTCAATGACCATCTGCCGGAAGATATCGTCGACTCCGATCAGATCGAAGACATCATCCAAATGATCAACGATATGGGTATTCAGGTGGTGGAAGAAGCCCCGGATGCCGATGATCTGATGCTGAATGAAAACAGCACCGATACTGACGAAGATGCCGCGGAAGCTGCCGCTCAGGTATTATCCAGCGTTGAATCTGAAATTGGCCGTACCACCGACCCGGTACGCATGTACATGCGTGAAATGGGTACCGTTGAGCTGCTGACGCGTGAAGGCGAAATCGACATCGCCAAGCGTATCGAAGACGGTATCAACCAGGTGCAATGCTCTGTCGCCGAATACCCGGAAGCAATCACCTACCTGCTCGATCAGTACGATCGCGTTGAAGCGGGCGAGTCACGCTTGTCTGACCTGATCACCGGTTTCGTCGATCCGAACGCCGAGGAAGATCTGGCACCGACCGCGACCCACGTTGGTTCTGAGCTGTCAGAAGAAGACCGCGACGACGACGAAGAGGAAGACGAAGAGAGCGACGATGACAGCTCCGACGACGATAACTCTATCGATCCGGAACTGGCGCGCGAGAAGTTTAACGACCTGCGTACGCAGTACGAAACTACGCGCAACGTGATCAAAGCCAAAGGCCGCAGCCATGCGGACGCCGTGGCCGAGATCAACAATCTCTCTGAAGTGTTTAAACAGTTCCGCCTGGTACCGAAGCAGTTCGATTACCTGGTGAACAACATGCGTGAAATGATGGAGCGCGTGCGCACGCAAGAGCGCCTGATCATGAAGCTGTGTGTTGAACTGTGCAAAATGCCGAAGAAAAACTTCATCACCCTGTTTACCGGTAATGAAACCAGTGAGAGCTGGTTCAAAGCGGCACTGGCCATGAACAAGCCGTGGTCAGAAAAACTGCAGGAAGTGGAAGAAGACGTCATGCGTTCGCTGCAGAAACTGCTGCAGATCGAAGAAGAGACCGGCCTGACCATTGAGCAGGTGAAAGACATCAACCGTCGTATGTCGATCGGCGAAGCCAAAGCGCGTCGTGCGAAGAAAGAGATGGTTGAGGCTAACCTGCGTCTGGTGATCTCCATCGCCAAGAAGTACACCAACCGTGGCCTGCAGTTCCTCGATCTGATTCAGGAAGGCAACATCGGTCTGATGAAAGCGGTGGATAAGTTTGAATATCGCCGTGGCTATAAGTTCTCAACTTACGCCACCTGGTGGATCCGTCAGGCTATCACCCGTTCCATCGCCGACCAGGCGCGTACCATCCGTATTCCGGTGCATATGATTGAGACCATTAACAAACTCAACCGTATTTCGCGCCAGATGCTGCAGGAGATGGGCCGCGAGCCAACGCCGGAAGAGCTGGCTGAGCGCATGCTGATGCCGGAAGATAAAATCCGTAAGGTGCTGAAAATCGCTAAAGAGCCGATCTCCATGGAGACGCCGATTGGTGATGATGAAGATTCGCATCTGGGCGACTTTATCGAAGACACCACGCTGGAGCTGCCGCTGGATTCCGCAACCTCGGAAAGCCTGCGTTCTGCCACCCACGATGTGCTGGCTGGCCTGACCGCGCGTGAAGCCAAAGTCCTGCGTATGCGTTTCGGTATCGATATGAATACCGACCACACGCTGGAAGAGGTGGGTAAACAGTTTGACGTAACGCGTGAGCGTATCCGTCAGATTGAAGCCAAAGCGCTGCGTAAACTGCGCCATCCGAGCCGCTCGGAAGTGCTGCGTAGCTTCCTCGACGATTAATCGTCCTGGTCAGTAAAAACCCCGGCTAGCCGGGGTTTTTTATTGTCTTCAGTATGGCGTCAGCCCTTTCTCCTGCATCACGCTGCGCGCCTTGTCGCTCTGCAGGTATTTCACGAACTTCGCCGCGGCCTGCTGCTGCTGGCTGCTGCGCGTGATCACCGCACCGTACAGCGTATCCTGCTGTGCCGCCGGCGGAATCAATCCCACAATGGTGATGCCTTTCACCGCCTTCAGCTCGCTGTTCTGCTGGAAGCCCAGCTCGGCTTTGCCCTGCGCGACCGCCTCACCCACCGGCGTGGCCGGAATCACGGTAATCTTCGCCGCCGTTTTCGGGCCCAGCTGCAGCTTATCCAGCATCTTGCTCTGAATATATTTGCCGCTGGCGCTGTCAGACACGGCGATACTTGAGGCGGAGGTCAGCACCTGTTTGAACTTCGCGACGGTGCTGATATCTGGCGGCGTAGTGCCCTGTTTCACCGCCATGGCGATGTACGAGTGCGCCAGCACCTGATGGCTGGCGCTATCCACCCATTTCGCCTGCTCCAGCGGCTTGATGGCGTAATCCACCATCACCAGCACATCGGCGCTTTCATGGCGTTTAAGGCGATTAGGAATCGCCTGCGGCGTATCACCCATCGACGGCGCCGCTTCCAGCTCAATGCTGTCACCGCTCTGCTGCTGATAATCCTGCTTCAGGCTTTCAATCACCGGGTACATACCGCCGGAACTGAATACCTTCAGCGTTGCGGCCTGGACGCCCGGTTGCGCCGCCAGCAGCAGTGCCGCCAGAACCATGGTGCGTTGCTTCATCTCCCTGCTCCTTTTTTTGCGTGGAGCATCCGGTGTAGCCAGAAACAAAACGATGAACAACGTTATTACCTGATGAAACAGAGCCAGCTCACGCCTTATTCTGTAACCAATCATGAAGCTGGCGATAAGCAGCAACCATCTCTTCCAGCGAAGCGCGGTTTAATCCGCTGGGATTGGGCAGCACCCATAAGCGGGTTTCGCCCAGCAGCTGCGGCTGCTCGCCCCACGCCACGTTGCGCTGACGAAACGCCTTCTGAAACGCATCCTTACCCAGCACCGCCAGCGCGCGCGGCTGAAAGCGCAGCACCTTTTCCTGCAGACGCGCGCCGCCGTCACGCAGCTCCGCGCCCGCCAGCTCGCTGGCCTGAATGGTGGGGCGCTCTACCAGCATGGTGATGCCGCAGCCGGTCTCCAGCAGCCGCTGTTCCTGCTCCGGCAGCAGCTGTTCGCGGGTGAATCCGGCCTGATGGATGACCTTCCAGAAGCGGTTGCCGGGATGCGCAAAGTGAAAACCGGTATGCGCCGAGGATTTGCCCGGATTGATGCCGCAAAACAGCACCTGCAAATCGGGCGCGATGATGTCGCGGATGTCGTGATCGCTCATGCTGTCACCAGCCCGGCACGCAGTTTGACTGCCTGACGCGTCACATCCAGCATCTGGCGCGCTTCCGCCTCGTCAGTGCAGGCGCGCGCCAGCGCCAGCGCACCAACCATTTCGGCCTGCATGCTGCTGGCGATGCTCTCCGCCTGCGCGTGTCCCAGCTGCTGCAGCGCCTGCACCAGCTGGTGCCGCACCGCTTCGCGCTTCGCCGAAAACAGCGCCCGCGCATCCGGCGGCAAATGCGCCACTTCACTGACCAGCGCCGGTATCGGACAGCCCTCGCCCGGCGCGCCACAGTGCTGGTCCGACAGATAGCGATCGATCCACTGGTTCAGCCGTTCAGCCGGATCCTCCATCGCCAGCACGGCGGCAAAACGCTGCGCCGAGTCGGCAAACATCTCGCTAATCACCGCTTCGACCAGCGCTTCACGCGAGGCAAAGTGCGCATAAAACCCACCGTGCGTCAGGCCAACGCGCTTCATCAGCGCTGCCACGCCAATGCCTTCGGTGCCGCATTCGCGCATCACTACCGCCGCTTCTTCCAGAATGCGCTGCCGCGTGCGCGCCTTATGGCTTAGCTTTTCCATCGGTTGTTACCCTGCTCATCGTTAATGGCAATCAGTGTAATTATTACGATCGTCATATTCCAGCTTGACGATGGATATGATGGTCGTCATATTACCAACACACCAATATGACGACCATCATGCAGAGGGCTTTTCCATGTCACACCAACTGGCTTTAATCACCGGCGCCTCCAGCGGTATCGGCGCAACTTACGCTAAACAGCTGGCCGCACGCGGCAACGACCTGATTCTGGTGGCGCGCGATGCTGCACGTCTGAGCGCACTGGCGCAATCGCTGCACGAAGCGCACGGCGTGGAAGTCAACGTGCTGGCTGCGGATCTGACGCGCCATGAGGATCTGGCGCGTATTGATAGCGAGCTGCGGAACAATACGCGTATTACCACGCTGATCAACAATGCGGGCATGACGGTGGAAGGCGAGTTTATTGATGCCAGCATCGACCAGACGCAAACCATGCTGGCACTGAACGTGGTGGCGCTGACGCAGCTCTCTCACACGGCCGCGCAGGTTTTCCGCAGCCGCAACGCGGGCACTATCGTAAATGTGGCGTCGGTACTGGCGCTGGTCAACGAACAGGCAAACGGGGCCTATAATGCGACGAAAGCTTTTGTGCTCTCGCTGACGCGTAACATGCAGCGCGAGCTGGCAGGCCATAACGTACGCGTGCAGGCGCTGCTGCCGGGCCTGACGCGCACCGAAATCTTTCAGCGCACCGGGCGCTCGGTGGATGACCTGCCGGCAGAGATGGTGATGGAGGTCGATGACTTAGTCGCCGCCGCACTGCGCGGTCTGGATGACGGTGAAGCGATCACCATTCCTTCGGTAGAAGATATGGGCCTGTGGCAAAGCTTTGAGCAGGCGCGCGGCGCCATCCTGCCGTTTATCTCGCTGAATAAGCCTGCCTCTCGCTATCGCTGAACCTGCGCATCCGGAGACAAGGCAGCAGCAAGCCTTGTCTCAAAAACGCGACATCGCTGGGCGCTTATCGCCCGCTTCTGCCGGGGTTGCGGGATTTTTTGCTGTGAGATCAAGGACTCAGTGATTGCGGGAATTTTCACCAACCGATTGAGCAACGCTGGATCGCCCCACCGAGATACTTTATAATCCCCGCTCCGCTGGCCCCTTAGCTCAGTGGTTAGAGCAGGCGACTCATAATCGCTTGGTCGCTGGTTCAAACCCAGCAGGGGCCACCAAATTATCAATGACTTACCTCAAAAGCTACCGTTAAGCTGGTTTTCCAGGATACTTATAGGATACCGGCATGAAGTAGAGCAAAGTAGTGCTTCACCCACCCTATATTCAGTCAATTTTACTTTAAGCTAATTTCACCCTAAGGCTACTTAACGCTCAGGCCATCTGTGGCATAAAGCTGTTCAGCAAGCGCAATGTCCGCTTTGAGCGAAAAGCGGACATTTACTGATGACTACTCTCGAATAACAGACAACTGGCAGTGTTTAGTGGGCCTGCCAGCGAATATAGGGCTCGATCACAAGCCCAGGCTACATGCTGCAGGCGTGGCCTGATGAAAAAACAGAGTCCACTGGCCTTCTTCCGAATACAACCAGCATGAGGAGCGCAACGCAGGATGGCTTCCGTCAGCACAAGACGTCCGGTAGTGAAGAATGGCGCAGCCACTCCCCATTTCAGTGAGCCAGAAATCGCTGCTAATAATAGGCGATGACTTTTTCTCGTATAACAATGATGAGATCGTTACTGAACGGTCAACCATCACGCCTGACCGGGTAATCTCCCTAAATTCAGGGTGGAGGAGCTGCTCAAGCCACTCCCCATCGTTGCGCCTATCACAGTGAAGGCTGCATTCGAGTAATTTGAGCTTATCCAGAAGCATTCAGCTTATCCTCCAGTGATCCTGCCGGACGTTCAAATCTACCATAACAGTTCATGCGCTACTTCTGCTCTGGGTATCAGGCGGACTTACGCGCTGTAAGGTTCCGTTTTGAGCGAAGAGCGGACATTTAAAACTGATATTTGTTAGATTGATTACAGGGAACTAAATGATTAACATCCGCTCTTTCGGACAAAGAAAATGACTGTTAACGATTCTCTCTTCGCATTCTCTCTCGCAGCATTGTTACTTACCCTGCCCCCCGGCCTTGATACGGCACTTATTCTGCGCACTGCTTGTGCAGAGGGCGGCAAAAAGGCTTTTCACGCTGCGCTTGGCATTGATGCTGGCTGTTTTTTATGGGGGGCGCTGGTCGCATTAGGCCTTGGTGCTCTTCTGGTGGTTTCAGAATTGGCTTATACGGTGCTGAAAGTTTGTGGCGCGGTCTACCTGAGCTGGCTGGGTTTACAACTGCTGATACGTCCCCGATCATCTTTCAGTGATGGCGATGATGACAATGGTTTTCAGGGGAACTGGTTTATCAGAGGAATGTTGGGAAATGTGCTAAACCCTAAAATGGGCATTTTTTATGTCTCCTTTTTGCCGCAGTTCATACCTGCCGGTCACTCTCCTTTGATATGGACTTTTATCCTGGTCAGCATCCACGTGGCGATTGGAACTATATGGTCAGTCACACTCATTTTAAGCACGCATTTTGCGTCAGCCATTTTGAAGAAAAATCGCGTTGTCCAGATGATGGACAGAGCAACAGGGGGCTTATTTTTATGCTTCGCGGCTAAACTTGCTATAAGCACAAGATAGCTGGCTGAACTGGCTGAAAACGTCCGCTTCTGGCACATAGCGGACGCTATGCAGGGGAATGTCTGCTATGAGCGAAAAGAGGACCTTCAAATCCTAACAGGTTCCATTGATTAGCCTTGGCTGTCAGTTACGCCATCGTTAACATGAAGCCGATCGAATAATTCCCTATCCATTTTTTACAAATACGCAGTGGCAAGGAAAGACAGATTCTGGCTCATGACAAGTAGAGTGATTCATTTGTATAAAGAGACTTCGCCTTCAGGACGCGTTTTGAACCTGCGATGCATCCACAGGTATTGCTCAGGGGCACGGAGAATTTCACGCTCGATGATCTTGTTCATATAAGCCGCTGCGGCGACCTTGTCTTCCCCTGGATAGCCTGACAACGGATTGCTGATATACATGTGATAACCTTTTTTATCGCTACGTCGAATCATGCTAAGTGTGATCAAGTGTGCACCAGCGAGTTTTGACAGAGCATACGTTCCGTTCGTCGTGGCTGCTTTTTTTACCGAGAAAAAAGGTGCAAAAACGCTTCCCTTAGACCCATAATCCTGGTCTGGTGCAAACCAAACGGCTTCACCAGCTTTTAGCGCATGAACAAAACCAGATAAATTACGTCGATTAATCATAGCCTTATTTGAACGCATACGCCCTTTTGTCTGTACCCATTCCATTAGTGGATTATTGTGTGGGCGATACGTTGCAATCATAGGATGGCATAAACCCATTACTCTTCCACACAATTCAAGGGACATAAAATGAATCCCGACAACTATTACTCCTCTGGTCGCACCGGTCAGGTTTTCAAGCCCTTCGACATCAAACCATTTTTTGACTCTCGCATCGCTCCAGAACCAGGCCATTCCTGTTTCCATCAGTCCCAGCCCGAGAGAAACAAAGTTTTTATTGACCATCTGGCTCCGGGCAAACGGTGTCATCTCGGGAAAGCAGAGTTCGATATTTCTAATCGCAATTCCTTCCCGGCGTTTCAGAAAGGGTCTGGATATTTTTCCAAGACCGGAGCCCAGAATGTGTAAAACCGGGTAAGGAAGTTGAACGAGAAGCCACAGCAGACCCAAACCAGACCAGGTAAGCCAGTAGCGGGGATAAAGTAAATTATGAGTAAAAGTCTGTGCCATAAATTTCCTTAATGCTAATGAAGGTTATAACGCAAAAGGAAAATAATGAGGCAATTCGTCTCTAGCGATACATTTTATTTTAGACAATTTAAATTTGTCTAAATTCAGAATAAAAAAAATTTTGCAATGACTGGTAAAGGATTTAAAGAGTCATGAATGAATTGTAAGCCAGTAAAGTTATTCTGTTATAAATTCATGGGTTTATCATTGATACTCAAGAAATTGTCTTCTGGATTCATCATCATCAAGGTACTCAAAAGAAAGAAGGCGAATTTTGGTAAGCTTATAAAACCACTCGCAATCGTTTCGTTGAATAATTTCGCCAGGTTTGAAACATATCCCGGATGCCACCCGGATAATCGCATATTTACCATTACTAAACCTGACCCGGTGAATACAGAAAGGTTGACCGGCCTGCCCGTGACAGCTGTTCGACAGGATATGCCCTTCAATAAAAACAGATTTTTTAAATTTCATTATCATACCCTCGACAACCGCCGCACAGGAGAAATGTTGTCATTTCCCGACATCACTTACGTTAAGTGGCAGAAGCTGATCAGCCGCCGATACACCAGCATTCTGAAGGTCTGAACAACAGTCCGCAGGCAGGGCACTCAAGAACCGCATCTTTTCTTAGTTTACCTGCTTTCTGATCAGCTCTGTGTGCGCATACCGGGCAGGCAACATGAACCGGTCTTCCTTTAACATACCTGAGCCCTTTAGTATAAGACATAAATAATTCTCTGAGGAATACAGTAATTATTATACGCTTTGATATAAAAATAACTGGCATAAGTTATGTTAAGTTGTGTCTGAATCAGGATATCAGATATTGAAAATTGAACGTCTGATTTATGATACACTACCCTTCCGTGAGAAATTTATGATGAAATCAGAAGACACCCTTGACTGGTATCCGGCACAACTACCGCCAGTGAAAATTATTCTTGGCGAAGCCGTGCTGGCTGTGGGCAAACAGGGCCGACCGATTAATACCCGCACCTTGCTGGAATACCTTCAGGTCATGCAGGACAAACAAAAAAGGCGGGATGACAAAATCGCCATGCAGACTGCGATTGATGTTCTCAGGGATAATCAGCGCATTAACGGCAGACGTTAATGCGCCTCCGGGATAAGTGTTATTTCTGAATGATCTCAACCGTATGGTTTTGTCCATCATTCTTCAGCGGTATTCTGTCATCAGAGAGGAGAACACCATCCAGTGTCACGCAATATTCTGCATCGCCGCGTGAGACACTAATCTGATAATGGCTTTCGGCATACTGATAGGCCATAGAAAAAGACGGCCACTCATCCGGTAACCGGGCATGAACAGTAAAGTCAGCGCCGGTGCGTTTTATCCCCAGTAATTCCTCGGTAAGCAAACGCCAGGCCCAGCCAGCAGAACCGGTATACCAGCTCCATCCTGCGCGTCCGGTATGGGGAGCGACGCTGTAGACATCAGCACTCATGACATAAGGCTCAGCTTTATAAATCCCGACAGAGTCCGCATTCAGAGTATGATTTATAGGGTTGAGCATTGACCAGAGTTGCCAAGCACGTTCGGCATTCCCCATCCGGGCAAATGCCATCACGGCCCAGATGGCGCCATGAGTATACTGCCCTCCGTTTTCCCGCACACCGGGCAGGTACCCCTGTATGTAACCTGGATTTGGACCGTGTCCATCGAAAGGAGGCGTTAACAGTTTAATCAGTCCCCCTTCGTTATCCACAAGATGCTTATCCAGCGCCCGCATGGCCTTTGCACACCGCCCCGCGCTCGCGGCCCCGGACAATACAGACCAGCTTTGCGCAATCGCATCAATCCGGCAGTCCTGTGAGGCTTTCGACCCCAGGGGAGTACCATCGTCAAAATATCCGCGCCGGTACCATTCACCATCCCAGGCGTGGGCTTCGAGATTGCTTTGCAGGCGCAGAGCCTGTGAACGGCACATCGAGGCGACACTTTCATCCAGCCTGCGCTCCGCCAGCGCAGCAAACCGTTGCAAAATATCGTACAGGAAGAAGCCCAGCCAGACGCTTTCGCCTTTGCCTTCGATACCCACCCGGTTCATCCCGTCATTCCAGTCACCAGCCCCCATCAGCGGCAGGTCATGCTCCCCGAACCGCAGCCCATGTCGAATAGCTTTGACACAGTGTAACCAGAGAGTCTCTTCGGTGCCGCTGATGACCGGCGTGTCATAGACAGACTCTTCACCAGGCTGAAGCGGGCGTCCCTCCAGATAAGGAATGCATATTCCCAGAGCATCCATATCCCCCGTCGTTTCAACATAGTGGCAAACGGCAAGCGGCAGCCACAGGTAGTCATCGGAACAACGGGTACGGACACCGTTGCCGTGTGGCGGGTGCCACCAGTGCTGCACATCCCCCTCGATAAACTGCCGGGAGGCACAGAGTATTATCTGTTCACGCATCCGGTTCGGATCGGCATGGCTCAGTGCCAGTGAGTCCTGCAGCTGATCGCGAAAACCAAATGCACCGCCAGACTGATAGTAGCC
Source organism: Pantoea sp. R102 (assembly GCF_004916815.1). Taxonomy (NCBI): domain Bacteria; kingdom Pseudomonadati; phylum Pseudomonadota; class Gammaproteobacteria; order Enterobacterales; family Erwiniaceae; genus Pantoea; species Pantoea sp. R102. Next base: position 15,910 of record NZ_SDFT01000053.1, on the reverse strand, counting down.
ACTACGAGCCATAAGACGACAGGCTACCGTCTGATACAACAGCCAGCCATTAACCAGTAAATTTATGGACGTGTCGGGGGTGTTAACTACGATTTTATCGAGCACATTGTGCCAGTGATTATGAATCCGGTTCAGCTCCTGGCGGACCGTATCCTCGTTCATGTAACGGGCCAGCGTCTCCTGAGCATAAACATCATTCTCCTCTGCGCCGAGGATAAAAATAAATGTCCTCTGGTCCCCGTCAATTAATGTCACCGCCGATTGCACCGCTCCGCAGGGATCCAGACCGGCCCCCGTCTTACCAGAAAGCTTTTGCAGTTTCATGGCCGACGGGGCGTGAAGGGAACCATTACGGCCAATAAACTCCCGGCGGTCCCCTGTCAGAGAACAGTCATTACCGCTGACGGCAAAAAATGCAGTTCGACCGCCACCATTATCACCATAAAAGTTGTTCGCAAGCACCCCGCAGCCGCCGGGCGTTCTGGCCACATGTGTCACAATGTGAGGAGCTGAGAGAGTTCGTGTTTCTCCGAGCGTCCACTCTACATAGCCTGTGACGGAAAGTTGACGTGTCCGTCCCGAAGAGTTACTGAGCGTCAGGAGCACCAGTTTAACCGGATCCTCTTCGGCAACCAGGACCGTCAACTCGCTGTCGATACCACTCTCTCGATGGGCAAAAACGCTGTAGCCAAAACCATGGCGGGTCAGGTAATCACCGTTTCCGCGAATAGGTAAAGCCGTTGGCGACCAGCACTCCCCGCTCTCTTCATCGCGCAGGTAAAATGCCTCGCCGCTGCGATCGCTCACCGGATCGTTCTCCCACGGTGTCAACCGGTATTCATGTGCATTCTCATACCAGGAGTAGGCCTGTCCTGCCTCTGAGATCACGCTGCCAAAACGGGAATTTGCCAGTATGTTCGACCAGGGAGCCGGTGTAAGCGCATTTTCCCGAAGGACGATCTGATACTCCCGCCCATCCTGAGAAAATCCACCGTACCCATTGAAATGGCATAGCTGACTGATATCAGGGCTCCAGTCCGTATGTTGATTACGTTCGCGCACAGCACGCGGAATGAATGCCCTGGCCGGCGATTTCAGGGTATGAATACGCTGATTAAGCTGCTCATTAATACCCTCAGCGCGGTCATCAAGATAAAGACAGGCCACGCTCATCAAAAGCAACTTATCCTCAGCGGAGAGATGCTCACCGTTGCGGACAAAAAGCCCGCCCTTTTTATCCAGCAGACTGGCTTCAGACCCGGCATAAATTAACTCCATAATCTGATTTTGTAATCCCTGCTGGTAGCCGCCGGGGCTGTTATTCAGGATAACCAAATCAACATCCAGCCCTTTCTGTCTCCAGTAACGGTGTGCCTGAATCAGTGTTGTCACTGAGGCAATACTTTCTTCGCTGGTTATACTGAGCAGCACTATCGGCAGATCGCCTGAAATTGCCCAGCCCCACAGACCGGACTGACCACGCCGGTTGCGGCTGATCACCAGACCTTCGGCGCGAAGCTCCTGGGCAGGGTAAAGCACAGCGCTGGCGAGACGATTAAACAAAGTTGCATCATCTTCACTGGCATTCATCTGGCGTAATACCACCAGACTGTGAGACCAGGCCAGTTCAAAGACGCGATCGGCAATAGGGTAATCGCGATATTTTTCCAGCAGCGCCAGGCTCTGCTGGCGGGTCTCGCTGATACCATAAATGATATCAATCGTGACCGGATGCCCCGGTTGTAGAGTGATGGAGTGACGTATTGCCAGTATCGGATCCAGCACTGACCCCGACGTGTTGCTGAGCGTCCCTCCCGTCTCTATTGCTAGGGCATCAGCAGGGTTTCTGCCACGACCAAGAAATTTTGCCCTGTCCGTTTCAAACGAGACGTTATGTCGGTTATCGCCATGCACCACCATCATGTGAAACAGGCAGGGGCTCGCTTCATCCGGAGAGCGCGGGCGCCGGTGGCAAAGAATGGCGCCACGCTCAGGATCCAGCTCAGTCTGAATAAACAGATTGCTGAATGCAGGGTGTGCCAGATCGCTGGCATCAGGTGCCATTACCACTTCAGCATAGGTTGTCAGTTCCAGAGAGCGGGGCTGGCGACCACGATGGATCAGTGTGAGCCGTCGCAACTCAACATCATCCTCCGGGGAGATCACCACCTGAGTTTTGACGCTAAGTTCTCCGAAGGTGCGTCGGAATTCAGCCCCCGCATCGGTGAAGAAAACTTCCTCGTCTTGTCCGCTGAAGTTGCCTGTCGGTTGCCAGGTATTGCTCCATACATCCCCCGTCTGTGTATCACGGATGTAGCAGAATGCTCCCCAGTTATCACGGGTGGTATCACTGCGCCAGCGTGTGAGTGCAATATCATTCCAGCGACTGTAACCACCGCCGCCCGCGGTCAACATCAGATGATAATGGCCGTTGGACAGGAGTTGAATATCAGGAGCTGGTGTATCCACGCTATAGAAAATACGGGGTTCATAGCGAACGGGTTTGACCCTGCCCTCATGAGATTCAAAGTGACGGCGCGGACTGTACAGATCGACCGCATCCGGCACGCGCTCCTGTAACAGGAGACTCGCTGACCTGAATACCGTACTGGACATAAAGCGTTCAGTCATGGGGGCGTCAAGTAGCACATGAGCCAGCGCCTGAAATGCCATACCCTGGTGATGCGCCATCCAGGACTGTACGACCGCATAAAGCTGGCCGGTTGCAAGACGTGAGGGGGTATAGTCCAGCGCTTCATAAAAACCGTATTCGCCGCATGCACCATTTTTTTGCAGCCTGAACAGGTTCTCACAGGCTCTCTGTGGGGAAACCATCAGCGCCAGCAGTGTGGCGTAAGGAGCAACAACCATGTCATCGGCAAGCCCCCTGCGCAGACCAAGACCCGGTACGCCAAATGCCTGATACTGATAATTATGCTGAACATCAAAAGCATGATAACCAGACTCTGAAACACCCCATGGTACCCCGCGTTCTTTCCCCCAGTGAATCTGGCGCATAACCGCCGACTGACTCATTTCATCGAGCAGGCTGCCGGGCCAGGTGGGCATCACCAGATTCGGCATCAGATATTCAAACATGGACCCACTCCATGACATCAGGGCAGTTTCATTATCAATCGTGGTAAACAATCGCCCCAGCGCGTACCAGCTTTTAAGAGGTAACTGATTAGTCGCAATGGCAAGAAAACTGGTCAGGCGGATTTCAGACGGCAGGAGATCGTAGTGGCTCTTGTCAGGCGTATTCGTGTCACAGTTATAACCGATACTGAGCAGACTGGTTGCTTCACTGTACAGAAAGGCGAAATCCATCCTCGCATGCTCATCCAGCCGCTGTTCTAGCTCGGTGATAATATTGAGTCGCATTCGGGCCTGCTCCGTCGCTGACGACTGTGATGTTCCTGTACCGGTTGATGTCTGACGGGCAAGCTCGCTCAGCGTCGGCAGCGTCTGTTCGTTCCACGATACAGGTAACCAGCCAAGCAATAACGACCACTCATTGCAGAACTGAACCAGTTGATTCTCCAGATGTCCTGCCCAGCGAATCTGAAGGGGCGACCCCTGATGACATAACGTGGACAGATGGTTGCACTGGATGCTCATGTTTTTCAGTTCACTGAAAAATGCCTGTGGAGAGAGTGACACCGCGCTCAGGCAGTGTTTGCGCAGCAGTCTCAGGTTGTCAGGTGGGTTCTGACCCCACTGTTTTTCCAGAATATCCAGCGTATCGTTCAGTCCTGCCAGTATCTGTTGGCTGTTTAAAACAGGCTGATGACGCATGGCGGACAGCCCTGCACGCAGCGTCAACAAATGCCCGGCCATATTGCCGCTGTCGACGCTGGAGATATAGCGTGGACTGAGGGGGACCAGCGTACGGGTGTCATACCAGTTGTAGAGATGGCCCCGGTAGTGCTCCATTTTATCCAGCGTGTCGAGCGTGAGCGACACGCGCCGGAGCACCTCTCCGCCAGGCAGGTAGCCAAAGTCCCATGCCGTCAGGTTAGCCATAAGCGAAAGACCAATATTGGTAGGGGAAGTTCGATGTGCCACCCTCGGTTGTGGTATTTCCTGATAATTATCAGGCGGAAGCCAGTTCTCTTTTGCTGTGGCAAAGGTTTCAAAAAAAGCCCAGATTTCACGGCTTGTCTGGCGTAACAGCTGTTTTTGTTTCTGATTTGGCGAAAAAACCTTACGCACGGGCTGGCGACTCAACCAGCTCATCAGCAGCGGTGCCACGCACCATAACAAACCGATCGGCAACGCAATCCACAGTAGCTGGGGGGCAAATTGTCCGGTCAGTATTATCAGCGCCACGCCACCGACAACATTCAGCCACATCGCCTGATAAAAACGTGCAACAGTGGGTCTGGCCTGATTGCTGTCCTGGCTGTGGCTGACCCACTGGCTGAGGTGACGCCTGCTTATCCCCAGTCGCCATAGCGTCACGGCGATCGCTTTCAGTGAATAACCGGCTTCGTGCGGCAGTATCGCAACATTAAGACCGATTCCAGACAGACGCTTCAGCGCGCCCGACCCCACCAGTAACAGATGCGGCTTCAGGCGGCGGCGCAGAGGTTTATGGAGAAGGTCATGGGTGATGCATAGGATGGCTGGCAACAGCCAAATCAGTGATAAGATGCCCAGCCAGTAAACCGGATTGGGTACCCCAAGCAGGGTGAAGAACAGCAATACAAGTAAAGAGGGAGCGACCAGACTGCGACGCAGATTATCAAGTAATTTCCAGTAAGAAAGCGCAGTCAGCGGATTCCTGGCCCGGGCTCCATCGGCTTTTCGGACACGTGGTTTCAGCCAGTTAAGCAGTTGCCAGTCGCCCCGGATCCAGCGTGAACGCCGCGCAACATCCGACAGATAATTATTAGGGTACTGTTCGTAGAGTAACACCTCACTCAGCAGACCCGAGCGCGCATAGCACCCTTCGAGTAGGTCATGGCTGAGAACCAGATTTTCCGGGCAGGTGTTGGCAGTGGCCTGCATAAAAATGTCAACATCGTAAATCCCTTTGCCCACGAACGATCCTTCCCCAAAGAGATCCTGATAGATATCCGAAGACATCATCGAATAAGGGTTATTGCCGGGTATGCTGCTTCGCAGGCCTGCGTAACGCCCCTGACCGTTGCGTGGTATCTCCTCCGCAAGACCGGGTTGTAAAATACCAAATCCTTTGACCACCCTCTGGCGTACCGGATCATACTCTGGCGTATTCAACGGATGGGCCATCGCCGCGACCAGTTTGTGAGCCGTATCGCGCGGCAGCACCGTATCACTGTCCAGGGTAATGACGTATTTAATGTGACCCGGTAAAATGTGGGCAGGCATGTCTGCAACGCTGACGAATTGCGTCCCCGGATGGCGCAACCAGCTGTTCAGTAACGCCAGTTTTCCCCGCTTGCGTTCATAGCCCATCCACATTCCTTCCTCGGGGTTCCATTCAGGCTGGCGGTGTAACAGATAAAAACGTGGTGGATCGGAGGGGTAGCGCCGATTCAGCGCCTGCGTATCGGCGATCGCCTGTCTGAGCAGCGCGTGACTTTCCGGCGAGGGTTCATTTTCAGAATCAGCAAAATCAGTGAGCAGCGCGAACCTGAGATTTTCGTTTTCATTCCCAAGCCAGCAGACTTCAAGACTGGAGAGGAGCTGGCTGAAACTTTCGTGGCTGGTCAGCATGCAGGGGATGACGACCATGGTGGCACTGTCAGCGGGAATTCCGGTTGAAAAATCCATCCCCGGCAAGGGGCGAGGAACGCGAAAACGGGTGGTTGCGTCACTGAGTAAATCACTCATTAACTGAGTTAAAGCGATAACCAGAGGCAATATCACCGCGATTAACAGCCAGTCTGCGCCCTGCATGGCAGTTTCGTGCAATATTGCCGCGGTCGCTGCGGTTGTCAACAATGCCAGGCTGCCAAGCCATGACAGCAGGGTTATTCTGTTGAAACTGTGCCGCAAGCGTATGAGTCCTGAAGTGTCTGCCAGGAGATGAATTTCCAGCGTCTGTCGACCTTCGCCCGCGAGATAATAACCAACATGATGTTCCGGTGTATTGGGTGCTTTTTCCTCTGAAAGCGCCAGCACCCTGTCAGCAACCTCATGCTCGCTGAGACCACTGTCTCTGGCCAGGATCTCTACAACGTGGCGGTAATGATCCCGGGTATTGAAGTGCATCCGGGGATAGATCCCGGCAGGATCATTGCGTAATGCCTGTTCAACGACGCTTATCGTTTCGGCGAGATCAGCCCAGTCCGTTTCACTCACTAATCGGAGACCCGCGATGCTGTTACTGACAGACAGCTGGCTGGCGGCAAGCTGTTGATTGAAACTATGTATGAGAACGTCGGTGGTGAGCCCCTGTTCCCGAAGGCACTGATCAACCCAGGTCAGAGGTAACGACAGCGCGTTGCCATGCCCTTGCAGGCGCCGCATCAGCTCTGCGACAAACGCGCTGGTTAACGGGGGGCGGGAGCGCGCCATATCAGCAACCACCATGATTAAATTACCAGGTGCACTCTTTGCACATTCGAAAATCCTGGTTATCCACGTATCGGCAAGGTTTCTGTCCTGCTGCGCATTTATCACTTCCATGCTGATACGACGAAGATTTTCAATCAGCGCCAGGCGCAGCATTCCCGGTAGTGCCCAGACTTCACCTAGCGTCAGCGGTGTCACCTGTTGATAGGCAGTGAGATAGCTGGTCAGGCTCGCGGCATCCCAGCGGCCATCACCGTGAGCAACTGCCTCTAATGCGATATGATAAATTCGTGGGCAATTCAGTGGCGATACCAGCGACGGGAGACCTTTTCCAAAACTTTTCGGCAAGTGCTGGCGGACGGTACGGATTTGTTCCTCAATAAGATAATAATTGTCCAGCAACCATTCACCGGCGGGCATGATACTGGTCTTTTTACCCGCGTTAAGCTCATAGCAGTTTTGGGTGATGACGTCCTCATTGTCGCCAAGCCGTTTCAGAAGATAATAAGGATGTTTATCCGGCGATACTTTATGAGTCTGCGCCAGCTTCTGACCGTAGCGCTCCATCTGGACGGTCGAAAAGAGTTCTGACCGCGGTGTGCTTTCACTCGCAGGATCGTTCGCCGAAAACGTTACGTTTTCGGCAGCATTCATCGGAATACGGGGGCGGTTAAACCACGCTCTTGGGTTCATTTTCATAGCATTGCTCTGATGCGACGTTAACGCGCAGGAGCAGTTGCGAAATCAGTTCAGAAACGTTCTCTCAGGATGGGCGTCAGGCATCAGGGATTTAACAGCTGCCGGAATCTAACATAAGTATAGGACATGGGCTCTGATCTGCGGTTTTACTCGAACTGGCGTTGGAAGATAAACAGAGATTTACATCCGGGGCAAAGCATGGCCTGGTTGAGCCGGATTTTTGACAACGGTTGTGCTGATTTTAAGCCACAAACAGGACAGGCAGCAGTGGCAGTGGACGCACTGCTGAAGAGTTTCATTGCGTAATTGATAACAGACATAACCATTAACCTTTCAATGAATGAGCTTCACCGTACCACATGTGGTTAAGTTTTAATCTATTTATTTTGACACACTGAAAATCAGGAAAGATAAATGTTCGCAGCCACAGGCCCCCTGAGACCGTTTATCCGGCAAAATTCTATGCGGCTTCCAGGGATGAGTAATTCTGATTCGCGGGAGTTAACGGCTGAAATGTGAAGCAGAACGTCTTTTCGGCCATCAGATGGGATGATGAGGCCTTTACCATCTCCTCTTGATGGCAGCAAAGATATCTTTGTCCATTTTTCTGCACTTAATGGCGACAACTTTAAAACTTTATTTGAAGGACAGAAAGTTGAATTCGCCATTCACAGCGGTGACAAAGGTCCTGCTGCTGCAAACGTAATACTTTGCGATAAATAAATCATTGTGGATCTGCGATAACGATGAAGGATTATTCCTGAGTAGACAGATCCATAACTTAAATTAGATGAAAGTCGTTTATTCTTAATATCAGGTCAGCATATTTTTTCGCAATTATGAGTGTGCTGACCGATGTAATGAAGTGCAGGACTGCTGCATAAAAGTCTGAAAGCAGAAGCTAACTGCTTGTTAAATAATAAAGTGCGTAAGAGGCGAGGCTGCCTCCGAAAGCATCACGTCTTTGCTTTTACCTTAATGGCATCTGCCAGTTAACATTCACGCGAGAACAAGGTAATAGAATATGATAAAAGTCCTTGTTTTCTTTAATGCTGAATCCTGTAAAGTCATGACAGTTCTGGAAGGTATATCCTCTATCAGGCAGTAATATCCAAACGGTGAAGAAACACATCTTCGGATTATGTCTGCAAGTTTTCCTTCCTTAACTGGCGATCATGGTATTGTTTACGTAGCTTCTGACAGGGAGTTAACGTCACAGGAGATACTTAATGCGGCCAGGAAATATTTATAGCATTTTTGTTATGCTCTATGCTTCACGTTTAACTGCATACTCACCCTATTTATCAGAAGCGAACAAAAAATGAGTTAATAACATTTATGGCCTGCTAACAGCAGGCTTTTTTTCACATTCAACTTTTTAGAACTTCCCTCTGAAAAGAGAGAATGATTCACTTTCCTCTGACAAAATGCAGGCTCTCTCGCCCTACCTACCATCTTGCCTTTTGTGAGAAATCTTACTAAGCGGCAGGGCTAATTAACTTATTGACTCTTCTGCTTTAAGTTTATCAGGTATGACTGATGCAACAAGACATAAGGATAAATGCGAGGATTTTGAGCAGCGTCGCGATGATTCACGTCGTAACCTGGAATTCTTTGGCGCGCCCCATGTTGTGCTGCTTTTTATGCCAGAAGTGGGCGATAACGTTCGTGTTGCGGGTGACATAGGTATGTACGCTCAGACGCTTCTGCTGTCTCTCACCGCTCCCGGGTTAGGAGGTATTCCGCAGAACATGCTGGGCTTTTATGCCGAAACCATCCGCAAAGAACTGCGTGTGGACCCCGCGTTGAAATTACTGTTCGGCATCTCTCTGGGCTACCCGGGCCGGGATTACCCTGCAAATCAAGACAGAATTAATAAAGCGCCCCTCGGTGAAAGTGTCATCTTCCATCAGTAACTGAAATGCTTTATTAAATGTACTGGCTAAGTGTCAGCCAGGATACCTAGAACTGAATAACATGCACAGCCCAATGTCCGCTTCTGGCACAAAGCGGACACTCGACATGAGCTTTCAGTGCGATCAGTAATGTCAGGCCTGCCACATATAAGCAAGCAGCCACTACCCTCCTTCTCCCCTCGCTTTCGAGCAACAAATAATTGCGATGTTTGCATCGATGATTTAAACCACTCGAGGCTGCCGAGCTGCCAACCCTACCGGCACAGCTCATCACCATTAGAACGTTTCGAATGAGATAAGCACAGCCTGGAGAAAACAGCCTTACTGAAATGCCACGTAAGCTGTTGTTTATTCCATTCTTCGTCACTTTTGTCATCATGGTCATGCTTTACCTTAAACTCTGCGTCCAGAGCAGCCCATAGGCGCTGCCCCCCTTAATTCTTCAACTTCATCTGTCTACTTTTGGTGGTGTTATAAAATCCCATCTCCTCTGCGATCTCAAAAATGCGCCAGTGAAAGGCACCACAAGTGGTTTGAATTTGACCAGGCAGCTCAACCTGGCAGGTGAAACCCAATTTTATTCATTAATTTCATAACTTTAACAACTGGTCTAATGACACCCCTGAAAAAAAAGTGTACAGGTGATCTTAAAAATTAATCATCATTATCAATAAGTTAAGGGACCTGCCGCCGCCACCATGAAAATGCAAAAATCAGCCGTTTTCCGCGGGGCCGCCGCCTCGTGGACAGGGTACCCCGCCGGGAGGACCCGCTCATTTTTTCACGTCCTGCCGGCCACAGTGGCTCACCATCAAAAGGCTGGTGGTCGGTTTAGAAAATGAAAGTCAGGTCCGAATGGGTTTTACCCAGATAGTGCAAAACCTTCAGGTTGTTGCAATAACTTCTCAGAAAGGGGGGGCATTCAAACACAGCTTAAGCTTTTGATTTGTTCGGGACCGTCACTATGTCTGCCATACGAGAGCTGGCAGCCAGAAGATTAATGAGTAACTCGCTGATTTTATTACGAGTGGTCACAGTGCCCCCCGGCGTCCTGACGGATAATCCGGCCCCCGTTTGAGGACCGCCCGGCTATTAGGCCTGGCACAGAGCACGTAAGCTGTTGTTTATTCCATTCTTCGCCACTTTGGTTCGCGTTTTAATGCTGCCTGTAAACTCGTATTCATGGCGGTGATAGATTTTGCTTACCTGTTTTGCATAGTTGTATCCCAGCAATTCAACGAGGTGATTAGCTGTGAACCAGATTTTACCGTCAACGTTATCAAAAGGTACGGCATTGTGATGGTAAAAATATCAGTTCATTCTTTTCGGATACCTACAGAAAAGTGAACCTGTCGCACAGAGGAACCGTCTTACAGAGATCCTTGCCTGTACGGATCCTCTCAGGCTCATCTTTTGTAAGCTCATGATAATAACTGCGCGTACGGGGCATAGGAGTCTATTAATTGCGAAAAAAACACTATTGTGGGGCCCGGTGCCTTCAAACTTTTCAATCGCTGCTCTACACAGATTGCAGCGTTTATTAGTCGCTAGATGCTTGTCGCTCCTCATTAAAACGCCACCATAATTCATGAGCTCACAGATATCATAAATTTCACAGTCCACCAGCCATTTCAAACTTTTTTATTGTCATGACTTTTCTTACTCCGTGGGGGCCGCATTCATGTAGGCTTGCTTGCGATACAGTGCATCTTCCGTTTGCTGGAATCAGTAATAGTCAATAGTAAATACTGCCTTGCTATTAGCCGAGCCGGGAGTTACCCGAGACTCGGTCTGATAGTAGCGTGCCTGCATTGGGATTGTATGCGTGCCCGGAGCGCCGCTGTCTACCGCTGTCTGATACGCATTATTCAGGTTAAACGGGACCGGTGAGGGGGCAGAAGCATCGCCGGTTGCCAGCTGAATACCAATTCCTCTGGCGCTATCAGCCGCACCATCTAACTTGATAATCCCCTGCAGCGCATCGATGGCACCGAAGGTCGGTGCAATGTTCATTGCAAAGCGGTTCAGCCCCCGCAGCCCTGGCGTAATGGCCCCGCCTACGATATAACCAGGAGAATTCACCGCGTCTGTGTAAGAGCCATAGAATGCCGGGCAGTCCGTCAGGGTAATGTTAAAGGGCTTCCACGGGGTGGTTTTTACGCTGCCGTTAAAATACTTGTCCATGCTGTAACTGCCCATCTGAACCGTTACGTCAGGCGTTTTACACGTGCCTGCAATGACGTTAATTGAACCGCTGAAATTTTCCCGATAGGCTTCTTTTGGGAGCCCCGTTACGCTTCTTGAGCCTTTTACGTCAAGAATAAACGTTGGCAACTGGGCACCATCTATCCGACCGCCAGAAATCGGACCGGTCTTGACGAAGACCAGCGAGAAATTATTGCGGATCAGTGTTGGATTTGCGCCGAACTGAGTCGATGGATAAGACCATTTAAACATGGGCGAAATGCCTAGCGGCTGACCCACACTTGCTGCGTTACCATCTTCATTAATCACCGCAACGCCAATACCTGGTACAGACGTCTGGTAAAGCATGCCTGCGTACTTTCCGCCCCAGCCGGGAACCAGCCCTGGCGTGCTCGTTACGTGTACATACTGTTCAATATCAAAGGGCTGTGCAGAATTGGTTGTGTGGCAGATAAGGTAAGGCGTCCTGCTTCCGTCTGTTGTTATCCGCTGCCGATGAACAATGGTATCTACAGGCACATCGGCTCCTATCGTAATGTTCGGCGCCGTTAATGGGACGGTATACACAAGTGGACCCTGTCCAGTGGCAAAGTCACAGTCGTCAGCATGAGCTGCGAAGGCCATCAGCCCGAGAGACAGCGCTATCGCGTATGAAAAAATATTCTTTATCTTGTTCTTGTCGGCTTTTTCAGTAGATTTCATTTCTTAACTCCTGCGGGCTATCCGCTAAATTATTTGCAGATGCCTGTTATTTCATTCAGTACGCCCGGCTTTTTGCCTTTACTGGCAGGAACACGGTACTGAATCGTGCATTTACCCTGAGCGCCTTCAGCCCAGCTCACCGTCAGGCTGCCACTTTCCTCTTTCACGCGGGCATAAAGCTGCCCCCCCTGGCCGACGCTGCCTACGCGTTCACCCCGTGAGTTCTGTACGTCAGCCCCAAAGGGAAGCGGTTGTCCTTTGAAGCTTCCGCTGATTAACAGCGGCATGCCTTTCTGGCTGTTGAAGTTAACCTTCACGACAGCACCGGCCCAGGGTGCGACGCGCTGCTGTGTATTCTCGAGCTCGATATCCTCAGGCGCATTTTTAGGATCAATCTGGATATCGTTGAACTGATAGGGGTTGAGATACGGCACGGCCGCATAACCGAAGCTGTCAATCTCTATACCCGGATAGCCTGACACCTGAGCCCCTTTCGCGCCTTTTGCCTCAACCAGAGCCATGGTTTCGCCGGTGTAAGGTGATAACGTCACACCGCCAGCGTGCGCAACCAGCGTGCCGGATGCACCGAGTGAAGTACTGCGATAGCCAGCGCCTTTCGAGATACCACCATTAAAGCTGGTGACGGGTGAGCGATACTGCCCGTTCAGTGAACCGCTGTCTCCGGCACGCACGTCATGACTTGCGGTTGCACTGTAGCCATACTGATTACTGTCTCCCAGGTTCCCTGACAGGGTGGCCTGCTGCGCGTTACCGCCGTTGCTGTCGCGATTCCAGTCCATGCGCACATAAGGCTGACCGCCGTCCGATCGGCCCAGCGGGAAGCTCATGGAGAGCAGATAGGTGGTCTGCTGTGCTCCCGTTCTCGTCTGTGCACGCCCGGCGCTCAGACCCCAGCTGACCGTTTTATACTGATTGTTGTAGCCAAGCTGGTACTGCACGTCGCTGCCCGGCTGATTCCAGTAGTTCTGCACTGATCCACTGACATAAAACTGGCCGAAGTTTTCAGGCAGCGCCTGCGATGCGGTCAGGGTCGCGCGGTTCTTTGCCCGGTAGAGGCGATTAATATCTGTGCCGCGCTCAACGGCCTGTCGCGACTGCATCGCCGTGAGGAAGTCCATGTAGCCGGACGTGGAGAAGCGGTACGTCGCCAGCGACAGGTTGCTGCCGGTGTCCGTCAGGGTTTTGTTCCAGCTGAGGCGGTAGCTCTGACCACTCATGCTGCTGTCTTTTTTACCCAACTGCGTGGTGGCCTGAGTGACGTCTGCGGCCACGGCGCCGGCGGGCGTTGAAACGGCCGCTCCCGCCAGAATGGCGTAATAGTTTTCACTCAGCTGCAGGCCGCTATAGCCGGTCAGGGTGTTCGATAAACCGTACTGGAGGGTTCCCTGATAAAGGGCAGGGCTGTCATCAACGAGCTCACTGCGCAGGCGGCCCGCGGTCAGGGAGAACTGCGCATTACCCGGCCGTAAAAGCTGTGCGACCGCCGCATAGGGGACGCTGAACTGCTGCAGAGTGCCGTCAGCTTCCGTCACCGTGACCTGAAGGTCTCCACCGTAGCCGGTCGGATAAAGGTCATTTATCAGAAATTCACCCGGAGAAACCGTGGTCTCATAGATAACATTCCCACTCTGACGAACGGTCACGCGGGCATTGGTGCGCGCAATGCCTCGAATGTCAGGGGCATAGCCGCGCTGTGAGGCCGGCAGCATCCGCTCATCCGAACTTATCTGCACGCCGGTAAAGGGCAGCGTGTCAAAGAGCACGCCAGACGTGTTCGACTGACCTGCGAGCAGACGGCTACGCAGCGTGGTAAGGTCGCGCTGAACGTAAGTATTCAGGGCGGCATAGCCGTCCTGTCCGATACCGTGATTCCAGATACCGTTGTGACGCAGATACCAGCCGTCAACATTCAGGCCGGAGTTAATGCTGGCATACAGCGAATTATCACTGCTGCCGCGATAACTGTTTTGCCAGGCATTCAGGCCATAGCTGACAAACCCGCTGTTGATGCCGCGGTCCCAGAGCAGAGGGTCAACCTCACCACGGGCATTCTGACGCAGGTAACGCTGGGGTATAGAGAGCGTCAGTCGCTGCTCGTTGCTGTCGAAAGTTGCCCTTGCGTCAGGCAGAAGTGCCGCCAGGTCGCTGCACGGCTGAGGCTGCTTCAGTACCTGACGCATCGGCTCAGGCAGCTGTGAATCATTAAAAGAAATCGCGGCCAGAAGCTCAGGTGACAGGCAGGGGATGACGCCCTTATCCGTCTGATTAAACGTCACTTCCTGCAGAGAGAGATACTCTTCGCCCAGATAAACGGAAACCTGATAGCGGCCAGGGGTGGCACTGGAGCCAGCGGAGAAGCGGCTCAGGTCGTTGTTGGTGCCGCCAAATCCCTGCAGGAAAACAGGGTCAAACTCGACGTTTTTTTCGGCTTCCTCCGCCAGGGCACTGTCGCTTGCCACCAGTGCGGCGCTCAGAAGAGCCAGTCTTACTGCCCGGGCGAGCTGGCCTGCCCGCGGTGTGATGTTACAAACTGACATAGCCTGCCCCTGACTCCCGTAAAATCTCGTATAACGCGGAAAATAATGATTTATTTGATAACGACGTCGTTGATGACGATGGCACCGTAATCGTTGACCCACTGAATGCTCAGCGTTTTACCCCGCTCTGCGCCGGGAACGCTGAACAGTTCAGAGCCTGCCGGCGATATCATTTTTCCTTCGGCAGGCTTGCGGGTATCCCCTTTGATGCCCACCCGGACCAGCGAGACGTGATACTGCGAAGTATTCGCAGCCTTCACCTGACTTCCTGACATGCTCCAGACGAGCTGCTCAGCTGCCTGCGTAGGTGTTCCCTTCAGGCCGGAAGGGCGGAAGAAAACTTTGATGCGCGTGCGGAAGGCCATCTGCAGCATATTGTCTGCACTTTTCGCCTTGGCTGGTATTTCCAGCACGTTGAGCCAGAACACGCTTTCGCGCCCGGCAGGCAGCGCCTTTCCGGTATAGCTGATGCGCAGTGTCTGGCCTTTTTTGGGTTCGATGCGGTTAATCGGCGGCGACAGCAGGAACGGAACCTGCAGGGTCTCCGGACTGGCGTCACTGTTACCCTCATCGATCCAGCTCTGTGCCAGCACGGGACTGTCCCCTTCGTTGGTTAACTGCACAGAAATAGTTTTTTCCGCCTGCGGATAGATGACGCGCGTGCCACTAATCACAACGCTTGCGGATGAGACGGTGGAATAAGCGGAAAGGAGCGAAAGAAAAAATGCGGGTATCACCGCCCGGCGGGTAAGACTGAACATGATTCCCCCTCACGTGGAATAAGGGGCCGAGGCCCCGGGTTTTATTTGTACTGAATTGAATACACGACGCTGCTGACCACGGTGCCTGCGGTTGGTGCAGCCGTAGGGTAATATTGAACCGCGTATGGAAGAGTTGCGGTGCCGCCAGATACGTCGAGATAAGTGGTGTCAGTGATCTGCGCCGAGTCGCCGACGTTGATAGGGGCCAGCGTTGAGCTTGAGCCATCCAGTAACTCCAGTTGCACATTACTGGCAGTGCCTGAGCTGTTCAGGCGACCTGAAGTCAGGTCGACCGTCGGACCCGCTTCAAAGAAGGCGGATGCCGTGGTCAGCGTTCCGGCGCAGTTGCTGAGCGCCATGTTGAATTTGGTGGTGCCGCCGGGTACCCCCGGTGTTGCTAGATCTGCCACACTCAGGGTCGGCAGTCTTACCGTAGCGCTTGGACCTGAACCGTTAACGGAAACGTCACAGGTGGTGGCCGTGAGTTCACCATTAAAGTTAATGGTGCCTGTTGACGCAGCGTGCACGTTCGCTCCGATTGCGATTAACATGAGCGCTGACGCAG